>NZ_JBEPTK010000013.1 GCF_040549485.1 Constrictibacter sp. MBR-5 | reverse complement strand
TGCTGATCGACGGCGCGATCGACGGCGCGAGCTGCCTCGCTGGAGCCTGCCCCCGCGAAGGCGGGGGTCCGACAGGTGCTGGTCCCGACGCTCCGCGCGGGCGACGTCGTGATCATGGACAACCTCGGCAGCCACAAGAGCGTCGCCGTGCGCGAGGCCATCGAGGCGGCGGGCGCCGAGCTGCGCTTCCTCCCGCCCTACAGCCCCGACTTCAACCCGATTGAGAACGCCTTCGCCAAGCTCAAGGAACTCCTCCGCAAGGTCGTCGCATGAACCCGCGACGCGCTCTCGAGAATCTGCTCTAGCAACGGAGAACCCGGGATGGTCCACACACGCATTCGCCCTTTCAATACCCTTGGCGCCAGTTCCGAGGAGGACCGGGGCGCCGACTTGGCTCATGCGGTGGTCGCCGGGAACATCGTCTTTCTGCGTGGGCAGGTCGGGCAGGATCTGCAGACCGGCGAGAGCGTCGGCATCGGCGACGCTGCGGTCCAGGTCGACTGCGCCATGCGCAACGCGGAGATTTTGCTGAAGGAGTGCGGCAGCGATCTCGGGCATATCTGCAAGATCGTCATCTATCTCGTCGACCCGCGTCTCCGCGACGCCGTCTACCCGGTCATCGGCCGCTGGCTGAAGGGCGTGCATCCCGTCTCGACAGGCGTCGTTGTATCGATGCTGGGACGGCCGGAATGGCTGGTGGAGGTCGACCTCATTGCGGTGAAGCCCGAAGCGGCTGAACCGAGCGGTCGGCGCGCCACGCACCGCCGATAGGGACGAGACGCCGAGGCTGATCGAGCAAATCCTCTGCGCAGATCCAACATTGGCCCCCGCTCGGCTAAGCCAAACGCCGCCGGTTCCTCGTTGGTTCAGACAGTCTCTGCAGCGAGATCCCGCGGCCTCAGTCGCCTCTCCCGCTCAAAATTCGGGCACAATTATCCTCGGTTGCCGCCCCTGTCGTTCAGTCGATCTGCTTCCAGTAGCTGTCCTTGACCGCGATGAGGCCGTCGCGCAGGTCGTACACGTCGACGCCTCGCACGTCGATCGGTGCGCCGTTCGCCCATTCGCCGGTGGCGCGGAAGCGACCAACGATCCGATCACCGGCAATCGTGACCTCGGTTTCCGAAAACCGAATGTGGCGGATTGCGGCGGCACGCTCGGCGAGTGCATTCCGAACAGCATCCTTGCCACGTACGATCCGGCCGTCGGGCGCATCCGGTCCCTGCGCCAGGCGCCATTCGAAATCTGCGGTAACGCAGGCGAGAATGCCGTCGACATCGCCGGCATTGAACGCTCTACCGAAGCGCACGAGCAGCGCCATCGGCGCATCACGATCACCCGTCACCAATCCCTCCCCTATGCTCTCCCGCACTCTCCCGCGGACGCCTCGGTCGCGCAAGCCGCAGAACCCCTTCACGGCAATGCGGCTGTGAGTGCCATGGGACGACGACGCTCCTCCTATCGCGTCGCGGCGGGAAAGGTCGCAAGGTGTTTCTCCATCTCGTGGCGATGGTAGGCCTGCGGGAGGACATCCCCGCGAAACTCCGGCGGGACTCGCCAGCCGGGGTCTACGCCCTCCATGTTCGGCAACTCGTGGGCGATGCCTTTGTGGCAGTCGATGCAGGTCGCCTCACCTGAGAGCAGGAAGCGCCGGTGAATCTCCGCCGCGCGCGGCGCCTGCTTCGAGAAGTCCATCGCCACCTCCGAGTGGCAGTTACGGCACTCCAGGCTGTCGTTGGACTTCAGCCGCGCCCATTCGTGCTTCGCCAGTTCCAGCCGCATGTCGAGGAACTTCCGTCGCGTCGAGATCGTGCCGAACAGGTGACCCCACACCTCCTTCGAGGCCTGCATCTTGCGAGCGATCTTGTCCGTCCATTCGTGCGGAACGTGGCAGTCCGGGCAACTCGCCCGCACGCCGGACCGATTGGAGAAGTGGACGGTGCGGGTCAGTTCCTCGTACACGTTGTCGCGCATCTCGTGGCAAGAGATGCAGAACTGCTCGGTGTTCGTCACCTCGAGCGCCGTATTGAAGCCGCCCCAGAACAGGACGCCGCCGACGAATCCGCCCAAGGTGAGGAAGCCGAGACTGAGCGTCGCCGCGGGGCGACTGACGAGCCGCCAGATCTGCCGCAGGAACCGCTTCAGGCCTGCCATGGCCTAGCGGCTCCCCGCGGGCTTCGGGCCCATCGTACTCATGTCGCGGAAGGTGTTGTCCACCAGGGGCGCGGTCGCCGCCTGGGGCACGTGGCAGGCCGTGCAGAAATAGCGCCGCGGCGACACGTCTGCCAGCATCTGGCCCTCCCGCGTCATGTAGTGCGTGACGCTGATCATCGGCGCCCCCGAGCCCTCCGTGAATTCGCGCTTGTGACAGGTGAGGCAGCGGTTCGCGTTTACCGAGAGCTGGTACCCCTCGATCGAGTGCGGAATGACCGGCGGCTGCTCCGGATAGGCGCGCATCTTGCGGACGTCGTCGGTCACCCAGCGCGGCACCGGCGGCGCTCCGACGTCGGCCATCGGAGGCGTGTGGCCGGTGAGCCGCGGGCTGGTCTGGACCGGCCCGCTCAAGGTCGAGCCGGGAGGCGCACCCTGCGACACCGCCTCGGTGCCGGCGACGGCCAGCCCGAGCAGCCCCGCCAGGAGAAGGACCGCGGCGCGCCAGCGCGACGCGGAGCGGATCGAAACGCGTGCCGGAAAGCTCATCAGACGGCCTCGATCCTGACGGCGCACTTCTTGAAGTCCGTCTGCTTCGAGATCGGGTCCGTGGCGTCCAGCGTGACCTTGTTGATGAGTTGGCTGGCGTCGAACCACGGCACGAAGATGACGCCGCGCGGCATGCGGTTGCGGCCGCGCGTCTCGACGCGGCTGCGGATTTCACCGCGCCGCGAGATCACCCGCACCTCGGCTCCCTGGTTCAGGCCGCGTCTTCTGGCGTCGTCCCCGTGCATGAAGCAGACGGCGCCGGGAAAGGCCTTGTACAGCTCCGGGACGCGCATCGTCATGGAGCCGGAATGCCAGTGCTCCAGCACCCGGCCGGTAACGAGCCAGAGGTCGAATTCGTCATCCGGACTCTCTGCGGGCGGCTCGTAGGGAACGGCGAGGATGACGGCGCGGCCGTCCTTACGGCCGTAGAACTTCACGCCCTCACCCGGCTTCACGTATGGGTCGTAGCCCTCGCGATAGCGCCAGAGCGTCTCCTTGCCGTCCACGACGGGCCAGCGCAGGCCGCGCTCCCGATGGTACCGGTCGTAGGGCGCCAGATCGTGGCCGTGGCCCCTGCCGAAGGCGGCGTACTCCTCGAAGAGCCCCTTCTGAACATAGAAGCCGAAATGGTTCGCCTCCTCGTTTCGGTAGGCGGCGTCGATCTCCGACACGGGAAAGGCATCGACATTGCCGTTTCCGAACAGCACGTCGAACAGCGTCCTGCCACGATAATCGGGATTGGCGTCTAGAATCTCGGTCGGCCAGACTTCGTCCGTCGTGAAGCGCTTGGAGAACTCCATCAGCTGCCACAGATCGGATCGCGCTTCGCCCGGTGCCTGCACCAATTGGTGCCAGACGTGGGTGCGGCGCTCGGCGTTGCCGTACGCCCCTTCCTTCTCCACCCACATGGCTGCCGGCAGGATGAGGTCGGCGGCGCGTGCCGTCACCGTGGGATAGGCGTCGGATACGACGATGAAATTGTCCGGGTTCCGGTAGCCCGGATAGGTCTCCTGATCGTTGTTCGGGGCCGCCTGCAGGTTGTTGTTCACCTGGACCCAGTAAAAATTGAGCTTGCCGTCCTTCAGCATTCGGTCCTGCTGAACCGCATGATAGCCCGGCTTCTCCGGCAGCAGGCCGTGCGGCAGCTTCCATATCTCCTCGGCATGGTGCCGGTGCTCGGGGTTGGTCACCACCATGTCGGCCGGCAGGCGGTGCGCGAACGTGCCGACTTCGCGTGCCGTTCCGCAGGCCGACGGCTGTCCGGTCAGCGAGAAGGGGCTGTTGCCGGGCTCCGAGATTTTGCCGGTCAGCAGGTGAATGTTATAGACCATCTGGTTCGCCCAGACGCCGCGGACGTGCTGGTTGAAACCCATGGTCCAGAGCGACATGACCTTCCGCTCCGGATCCGCGTAGAGTTCCGCCAGCTCTTCCAGGAAGCCGGGCTCTACGCCGCTCAGCTCGGACACCTTTTCCAGGGTGTATTCCGAGACCAGCGCCTTGAACGTCTCGAAGTCGCTAGGCGTCATCTTGGCGGCGTCGGCAACACCCTTCGCCTTCATCTCCAGCGGATGTTCCGCTCGCAGCCCGTAACCGATGTCGGTGGTGCCGGTCATGAAGGTCGTGTGGTCGCGCACGAACGCCTCATTCACTCGGCCGGTCTGGATGATGTGGTTGGCGATGTAATTCAGGATCGCGAGGTCGGTGCCCGGCTTGAAGATGATCGGGACGTCGGCGAGGTCCATGCTACGGTGGGTGAAGGTCGACAGGACCGCGACCTTCACGTGCGGATAGCCGAGGCGCCGGTCGGCGAGGCGCGTCCACAGGATCGGGTGCATCTCCGCCATGTTCGAGCCCCACAGCACGAACGCGTCCGCATGCTCGAAATCGTCGTAGCAGCCCATCGGCTCATCCATGCCGAAGGTGCGCATGAAGGCGGTCGCGGCAGAGGCCATGCAGTGACGCGCGTTGGGATCGAGATTGTTCGAACGGAAGCCGCCACGCATCAGCTTGGTCGCGGCATACCCCTCGAAGATCGTCCACTGGCCGGAACCGAACATGCCGACGGCGGTGGGCCCCTTCTCTTTAAGCACGCGCTTGCACTGCGCGGCCATTACGTCGAACGCCTCATCCCAGCTCACCGGCTCGAACTCGCCGTCCTTGGCGTAGACCCCGTCGCGTTTGCGCAGGAGCGGTGTCGTCAGCCGGTCGGAGCCGTACATGATCTTGGAGAGGAAGTACCCCTTCACGCAATTGAGGCCACGGTTGACCTCCGCCTGCATGTCGCCATGGGTCGCCACGACGCGGCCCTCCTTGACGCCGACCATTACGCCGCAGCCGGTGCCGCAGAATCGGCAGGGTGCCTTCGACCAATTGATGTCGAGGGCCTGCACACCGCCCGGCACCGGCTGAGCGTCGGCCGGCAGGGCGATGCCCGCGGCGGCAGCGGCGGCGGCGGCGGCCTGCGCCTTCAGCACCGTACGGCGGGTGACGTCCATGTTCATGCTCCGCTGCTTTTTTGGGGTTCGGCGTGCTCGAACACCATGTTGGCGGCGACGACGCCGTCCATATCGGCGATCCGCGCCAGACGAGCGGCGACGTCGCCGCTGCTCACGGCTTCGAAAACGACGACAAGTCTGCTGTGCTGCCAGGCCGGTACCTCGGTGCCCGGCATACACTCGATCTGACGCAGGACGTCCTGCAGGCGTTCGGGCCGGACGGCGACGACGGCACTGGAGACGTGGGGGAGTTCTCTCTCGTCAACCATCGGCGAACTCCCGCGGCGCAGCCGCCATGCCGATCGCAGCGACCGGACAAGGCGACACGCAGGCACCGCAGCCGGTGCAGGAGTCCCCCACGACCGTCGGAAGGAACGGGCCACCGCGCCGCGGCGTAAATCGGATGGCCCGCTCCGGACAGGCATCGCCGCAGCTCTGGCAGACGACGCCGGCACGGGCTAGGCAGGCTTCGCCGATTGCCGCGACGTGCTGGAACGGGTGCGGCTGCGCGCGGTCGAAGACGGGCTCGGGACAAACCGCCGCGCAGGCGCCGCAGAAGGTGCACTCGCCGGCGGCGAACTCGAGATGCACCCCCCCGGTCAGGGAGACGATCTCTGTCGGGCATGCCTCGACGCAGGCGCCGCAGTCGGTGCAGGCGCGAAAACCCTCTCGCCCGGTCCAGGGCGGATGCACACGGAAGGGTTCCGCGATGACCGGCTCGGCGCGTGTGCGGCCCGAGAGAAAGCCGCGCCGGCTGAGGGCTGTCGTCGCACTCATGCCAAGCCTAGAACATGCCGTGGCCGGGAGGGCCCGGCGGGCCGAAGACGATCTGCCACATCCAAACGAGGAAGCCGTATCCACCGACCACCCCGACCGCAACCAGCGGCCAGATCCCGAACGCGAGAGCGGCGAAGGTGAGGAGTTCCTTCCGCCGCGAAGGGCCCCCGTCCCCCGGCATGGCTCGTTCGGTCACAGTGGCTCCATGCTGCCGCTTTTCCAGACTTAAGTCTGCCCCCATTCGGGCAGATGGTCAAACATTGGCTACATTTGACATCGGCTGGCGGCAGCGATGATGGTAAGCTTGGTGACCTGGGCATTGCGGGAGCCGGCGTGCTGCTCAACCTGCGGCGACCGGTACCGGCTCGCCGAGCAGTTTCGGCCCGTAAGCCGCGAGGTAGATCGAGAACGCGGCGAGCCAGAACAGCCCCGACAAGGTCAGCAGTGTCCCGTAGAGCGGCACCGTGAACGCCGCTAGAACCCGGCACGCCCCTGCCCCGACGATCATCAGATACGCTGCTGTCGTCCACCTGTCGGCGGTGAGCGGCCTTCCCGTGTGGCCGAGGGTGGCACGGGTCATGATGGCGAACATCATGGTCGTGATGACGCCGGCCGTCAGAGCGTGCACGGCCGCGCTCGCCGGCACGGCGACCGGGTCGTATGCGGCGCCCGCGACGAGACCTAAGGAGACGGGCATCCAGGCATAGGCGACATGCAGGATCCACACGAGCGGCTCGCTGCCGGTCCGCAGGCCCTTCCAGCGCAGCAGACGAACAAGATGGCCGCAGGCAGCGACTGCCGCGGCCACTGCGAGGATTGGGCTCTCGGGCGACGAGACCCATAGGACCAGTACCGCGAGCGTGATCAGCACAACCCCGACATCAAACCGAGACGCATCGGGCGGCACCGCCCCAGGGGCTGTACGCTTCTTTAGCCAGTTCCGCGTAAAGGTCGGGATGATGCGGCCGCCGATCGCCGCCACCAGGAACACATAGACGGCAATACCGAGGCGATTTTCGAGGCCGGAGGTCTGAACGAAACCGCCCGCGCCCAGGTGGAACAGCATATTGCCGCCCAGGAGCACCGCCGGAGCCGCGGCGATGGGCAGGTTGCGCCAGTTTCGGCTGGCCACGATCTGCGATGCCGTCCGCGCCAGCACCAACACGAGGAACAGCAGGTCGAGCGCCGCCGCCCCGCTGATGCCCACGATTTCCGGGAAGGCCATGGCGAAGCGTCCGGCGATCCAGAGCCCGGCTAGCGCCGCTAGGCCGACGGCGCCGAGCTTGGGCTGCATCGTCCAGCCCGGCACCGCCGTCAGCAGGAAACCGGCGAGGATGGCTGCCGCAAAGCCGTAGAGCATTTCATGGGCGTGCCACGCCAGCGCGCCGTATGGGGCACCGATCGCCACTACCCTCGCCAGCGCGGCGAGCCAAAGGGCGATGGCGAGAACCGCCCACACGGCGCCGAGGAGAAAAAACGGTCGGAAGCCGAGGCGGAACACCGGAGGCGGCAGGCGCCGCTCAGCGTCCGGCGACACCGCACCCGTCTGAACGGTGCTGCTCATTGGCCCGGCTCCTTGCCACTTGGACCCGCCGTGGGACCCTCCGTCGCCTCGACCAGATCAGCCTCCAGTTCCGCAGGCGACAGCCCGTAGGAGATCGCCGCCTCCGCAATCGTCATGAACGGCGCCATGACGCAGCCCGGGCAGGCCATGCGGCGTCTGTTGAACACGCCGACGCTGACCGGCCATCGCTCCATCACCTCCGCCACCATCATCCCGTCCAACCGAGCGGAAGACATCTCGCCACCTCCATCACGCGCCTCGACGGCACATGCTAGGCGGTGGTCGGGGCAACGAGGTTGCGCCGGCGCAAACGCGCGACGCGCGATCAGGCCTGTTCCGCGATCTGTACCAGCCGGTGCGGCTTGGCGATCACCAGGTGGCTTGACCGCTTGCCGCTGACGATGCCCTCCTGTTCCCATGCGGCGAGCGTGCGACTGACCGTGAAGAGCGTGGTGGCGGTCATCTCGGCGAGTTCCTGGCGCGACACGGCGAAGGGAATCTCCACCCCGCCTTCCACCCGCCGCCCCGCCTGCTTCACCATGCGCAGCAGGGTCGCAGCGAGCCGGCGCTCGACCCGCTGCGTCGCCGCCTCCTGAAGCCGCGCCTGCAGGTCCTCGATCCGGCCGCCGACAATGCGGATGGCATTCGTCGCGATCACCGGGAACCGCTGCATCAGTTCGGCGAAGCCGACGGCGCTCCAGGCCAGCAGCATGCAATCCTCGATCGCAGTGGGCGTGGCCGGGAACGGCATGCCGCGGAAGACCGCCACCGATCCGAGCAGATCGCCGGCGCCCATGAAGCGCAGCAGCACGTTCTGCCCGTCCGGGGTGGTCTGATCGAGCCGGATCCGGCCCCAGGCCACGACATAATGGTCGATGGCATCCTCGCCCTGCCGGAAGGGCCGATCGCCCTTGCGGACGGGCCGTTCGCGCGCCGCCCGGGCGACGGCGTCGAGGTCCGGCATCCCTAACCCCTGAAAGAGCGGTACCCGCTCGATGAGGCCGATACGTGCGGCAGTGTCCACTGCTGTTCTCCCCGCAGCCTCGTGCGCCCTCACCGGACACAACCCTCGGTCCTGAATGTGCGCCACGTTTGCGCCAGCGCAAATCGATTCCGCGGGCACCCGCTATGTTGCAGTCATCGGGGGCGACCAAGCCTCCGGTGGATGGAGTGAGATAGATGAAATCCCCGATCGCAAGGCTGTCCTCCTCGCTCAGCGCACTGGCGCTCTGCGCCGGCATCGCCTTCGGCGCCAACGCCGCCGAACCGGCCGACGCGTGGAATAGTGAGGCGATCGCCGCCCTGCAGAGCATCGTCCGCGACGCGACGGACCTGCCGGGTCCCATCGAGCGCGCCACCCCCGCGCTCGTAAAGGTCGACCTGGAGACCATCGAGCGGGAGGCGAAGCTCGCCGACGGGACGGCGTTCCGCTACTGGACGTTCAACGGCAAGGTCCCCGGTCCCTTCGTCCGGATCCGCGTCGGCGACACGGTCGACGTCACCCTGAAGAACGCCGAAGACAGCCACATGGCGCACTCGGTGGACTTCCATGCCGTCACCGGCCCCGGCGGCGGCGCCGTCGCGACCCAGACGGATCCCGGGGACACCACCTCGTTCCGATTCAAGGCACTGAACCCAGGCCTGTACGTCTACCATTGCGCGACGCCGATGGTCGCCGACCACATCCAGGCCGGGATGTACGGCCTGATCCTGGTCGAGCCGGAGGGCGGACTGCCGAAGGTTGATCGCGAATTTTATGTCATGCAGGGCGAGATCTACACGGAGCAGGCCTTCGGCGCCCAAGGGCTCGCCACGACGGACTACGACAAGCTCCTCGACGAGCGGCCGGAATACTACGTCTTCAACGGCGCCGCCGCCGGCCTGTCGGGTGACATGGCGCTGAAGGCGAAGCGTGACGAGACAGTCCGTCTCTTCTTCGGTGTCGGCGGCCCGAACAAGACCTCGAGCTTCCACGTCATCGGCGAGATCTTCGACAAGGTTTACAGCCAGGGATCGCTCACCACACCGGCGACGCCCGACGTGCAGACCACCCTCGTGGCACCGGGCGGCGCGACCGTCGCCGAGATGAAGTTAGAAGTGCCCGGCACGTTCCACATCGTGGACCACGCCCTGTCGCGCGCAGCGCGCGGCCTCGTCGCCGACATCGAGGTCGAGGGGCCGCAGAACCCGCAGGTCTACGACACGGGGAACACCAAGCTCACCATGACCGGCCACTGAGCTGGTCCGAGACGAACCCATACGCAAATGGACCTTGAAGGTCCGGGAGTAGATCGATGCTCAAGACTCTGCTGATGGCCGCCGGCGTGGCCGCCCTTCTCGCCGGCGGCCCCGGTGCCGCAGCCGCCGCGGATCACGAAGTGAAGATGCTGAACCGCGGCGCCGCCGGCATGATGGTGTTCGAACCGCCATACCTGAAGGTGGCACCGGGCGACACGGTGACGTTCAAGTCCGTCAACCCCAGCCACAATGCCGAGACCATTCCCGGCATGCTTCCCGAGGGCGCGCAGGCCTTCAAAGGTGCCCTCAGCAAGGATCTGACCGTCACGTTCGAGAAGGAGGGGATCTACGGCTACAAGTGTATGCCGCACTACGGCATGGGCATGGTCGGTGTGATCCAGGTCGGAGACGACACCGGCAACGCCGACGCGGCCAAGGCGGTCAAGCACCCCGGCAAGGCGAACAAGGTCATGGCCGCCCTCATCGCCAAGACCGGAACGTCCGTCGCCGCGGTAAAGTAGTGCCGATACGACATCTCCGGCAGCGAAACGCGAACGGGACCCAAGATGTCGCTCTTGGGTCCCGTTGCCGCATCGCGTGGCGTTGCAGTCGACGATCCCTCACGAGGGGCCATCGCTGCGACGTGAAATCCATACTATCCGCGCTGTCCCGGATACTTGAAGACACCGGGCCCTGCGCTCAGCTCGGAGGGTCGCGGCGGGCTTCCGCGAAAAGTGCGCGACGTCGCAGCCCGATGGAAGTGGGCTCGAATTTTCGCATCGTGGCCGATCGCCTGCCGGCAGAACCAATCGGCGAGGCGGGCGGGAACTTCCTCGAGATCCAACGGCGCCCCCGCAACTTCGATGTCAGCAGCCAACTCTTGAACTTCCCTCAACCTGTCAGCTGCAGCGCCGATGCGGAGGGCGTGCGACGGCTCGATTAGACAGAGCAGCCGGTCTTCGCGCTCGACATGCTCCGCCGCAAGCTCAATGAAAGCTGCCATCTGCTGCGAGATGGCGGCGCGATCGCCGGAGAGACTCGATCGGCTGATCTCGATCATCAGGTCGTACATCTCGCGGTGGTCGGCGTCGAGTTCATCGACCCCCACCTCGAAGTTGGCCATCCACTGCAACTGACATACCGGCATCGGATCCTCCGTCACGACAATTGCAGTATGGATGGCAGGCGGCAGATCCTCATTGCTTTGCATCAATTGCCGCTAAGGCGGAGAGTCCCGGCAGCAAGCTCCCCCCATGCCGACCCGCGCTGGTTGCTGCGCAGAGCGGCACCTGCATCTCGCGGATCACTCGAACCAGGCGCACCGGCTTTCAACGCGGAAATGCGCGTCGGGAACGGTGGGTCCAAGCGCTCGACGATGCTGCGTCCGCGCCCTTCAGCGGCCGGCGAAGAAGGTGTCGACGGCCGGGGCGCCAGCGCGCGGCGCCTCGATGTGAGGCTCGCGGACCTCCGGGCTGATCCACTTCAGCAGGCGGATCAACTCGCCGATCAGAGTCAGCAGGATGAGTACGGTCGGGAGATCGTTGAGCAGTTGCTCCGAACTTTGCGTGCGGCTTGTCGGGATCGAGGTGACGATCAGGATCCAGTCCGCTGGGATAGCTGGTTCCGGTACCATGCCTGTTCATCCGGCTCACAGGGCCGAACCAACGTGGCGCACGAGGCGTTACTCGGTCGCATGTCCGGAATCTCCAGAGACTGAGGGATAGCCCACAGAGGGCCCGGTCGCGCGACGACGGGAGCGTATGGCTCAGATCTTTCCCGCATCGGCGGACACTTGGCTCCGCCTCACGCTGGTCATGATGGTGCTGGGATTGGCCGGTGCGGTGGCGGTCGCGGGGGGCTATGCGGATTCCAGCTACGCCACCCTGGTCGGCTGGGTACAGGACCAGCCCGTTCCTTTCAGCCACGAGCATCATGTCGGCGGGCTGGGCATCGACTGCCGCTACTGCCACACCGCGGTCGAGGAAGGCCCACGGGCGGGCCTGCCGGCGACGCACATCTGCATGACATGCCATTCGCAGGTATGGACGGGAGCGCCCATGCTGGCGCCCGTGCGACAGAGCCTCGCGCGGGACGAGCCGCTGGTCTGGAACCGCGTCGCGGCCGTTCCCGACTATGTGTATTTCGACCACTCCATCCACGTGTCGCGCGGCGTGCCCTGCGTCGCGTGTCACGGTCGCGTCGACAAGATGCCGCTGATGATGCGGGCGCAACCGTTCCAGATGGGCTTCTGCCTGGACTGTCACCGCGACCCGGCACCGCACCTCCGCCCGCCTGATCAGGTCACGCGCATGGACTGGTCCGATCGGCAGGACCACCCCGAGAGCCACGCCGCCTATGGGCGCGCCATGGTCGCGAAATATGGAATAGAGCCGAGGAAGCTGGATGACTGCAGCATCTGCCACCGGTAGAGGCCGATGACGCGCCCGAGGGATATCGCCCCCGGCGGGGTGGCCACCCAGGCCGCGGACGCCGTCCCCGGACGGACCGGACGGTCGTTCTGGCGCAGCCTGGAGGAACTGGCGGACGAGCCCTCGTTCCGCGCGCGGTTGGAGGCCGAATTTCCCGCCCTGGCGCCCGTCATGCACGACGTCGACCGCCGCACCATTCTGAAGATGATGGGCGCCTCGCTCACGCTCGCCGGGCTGGCCGGCTGCGGCAGTGAGAGCGACGAGCAGGCGCTGCCCTACGTCAACGCGCCGGAGTCGCTGACGGTCGGCAAGCCGACATGGTACGCGACGGCCGTCACGCTCAACGGTTATGCGCAGCCGGTGCTCGGCAAGACCTACGCCGGCCGGCCGGTGAAGCTGGAAGGAAATCCGGACCATCCGGCGAGCCTCGGCGCCAGCGACGCCTTCACCCAGGCGTCGCTGCTCGGGCTCTACGACCCGCAACGGTCGCAGGCGCCGCTGCGCATGGGACGGCCGGCGACATGGGGCGCCTACGACCGCGCGGCGGCGGAGATGGTGGCGGCGAACGACGCCACCGGCGGCGAGGGCTTCCGCCTGCTGACGGGACACGTGACGTCGCCGACGCTCCTGCGCCAGATCGGCGCGATGCGGCAGCGCTGGCCGAAGGCGGTCTGGCATGCGTTCGAGCCGTTTGACGAGGCGTCGCGCGACGCGGCACTGCGGACGCTGTACGGCCGGCCGTTGGCGGCGCACTACCGGCTGGACCGCGCGCAGGTCGTCGTCTGCCTCGACGACGACCTGCTCGGCCCTGGCCCGCGGCAGACGCTGCACGGCCGGCTGTGGGCCGAACGCCGGCACGCCTTCCAGCGGGGCCACGGCAAATCGCACCTCATGGTGGCGGAAAGCGTGCCGTCCGGCACCGGCGCCACCGCGAGCGAGCGCCTGGTCGCCGGACCACGGCGGATCGCCATCCTGATGCAGGCGCTGGCGAGCGCGGTCGGCACCGGAGCCGCCTCCGCTCCTGCAGGTTCGGCGCCACAGGGTTCGCCGCCGGCAGGGTTGGCGCCGGCGGAACGGCGCTGGCTGGCCACGGCGACGGCGTTGCTCCAGGCGCACAGGGGACGCTGCCTCGTCACCCTCGGTGTGCATCACGACGCCGCGCTCCACGCCGCCTGCATCCGGGCGAACCAGGCGCTGGACAATGTCGGCCAGACGCTGTCGTTCACGGACCCGGTCGGCGCGAGCCGCGGCGCGGAACCCGCCGGCCTTTACGATCTGGCCGATGATGCGGCGGCAGGACGCGTCCACACCCTCGCGATGCTGGACGTCGATCCCGTGGCGACCGCCCCGGCCGATATCGATTTCGGCGACCTGATGCAGCGGATCGGGCTGCGGCTGCACGCGGGCCTTCATGCCGGCGCCACCGGGAGGCTCAGTCACTGGCACCTGCCGCTGCAGCATGAACTGGAGACGTGGAGCGACGCGCGCGCCGTCGACGGCCGCGCCAGCATCATCCAGCCCCTCGTCCGGCCGTTCTACGAGGTGCGGTCGCGCCACGCGATCCTCGGCGGCTGGACGGGCCGCGATATGCCGGAACGGTTGCTGGTACAGGAGACCTGGCGCGCCGAGTGGGGGTTGGCCTTCGATGCGCGGTGGCGGGACGCGCTGGTGCGGGGCTTCGTCGAGGGCAGCGAGGCGGTCGGGCTCCACGTCCCGGCCCCGGCGCCGCCCGCGCCGCCTGCCGCGGGCGGCATTTCCGTCGCCGACAGCCCGCCTGCCGGCGGCGAAAGCGGCGGTTTCGACCTGCTGTTCCGCCCCGATCCGACGATCTGGGACGGGCGCTTTCATACGAACGCATGGCTGCAGGAGTTGCCGAAGCCGATCAGCAAGATCGTCTGGGGAACGGCGCTCTTCATAGCGCCGGAGACGGCGGCGCAGCTTCGCCTGACAACCGGCGACGAGGTGCGCCTGACGGCGGGCGGACGCAGCCTGACCGGCCCGATCTGGGTCAACCCGGGCCAGGCCCCCCGGACGGTCGCCGCCACCTTCGGCTACGGACGATCCGCGAACGCCGACGACATGGGCGGCCCCACCGACTTTCCGACGACCGGCTACGACGCCTTCCGCCTGCGCACGCGCACCGCGCCCTGGCGTCTTTCGGGTGTCGAGATCGAGGCGACCGGACGCCATCTGAAGATCGCCACGACGCAGCCGAACCACGCGATGGACGGCTACGACTTCGTCCGGACGGTCAAGCGCGGCGAGGCGGTGCACGACGGTGCCGAACCCAGGGAGCAGCCCAGCTTCTATCCGGAGAAGAACTGGGACAGCCCGTCCTGGGGCATGTCGATCGACCTGGATACCTGCATCGGCTGCAACGCCTGCGTTACGGCCTGCCAGGCCGAAAACAATATTCCAGTCGTCGGGCCGGACCTCGTCGCCATGGGCAGGGAGATGCACTGGCTGCGCATCGACCAGTATTACGAAGGCGATCCGGCCGATCCGGCCATGCACTTCCAGCCGGTGCCCTGCATGCACTGCGAGAACGCGCCGTGCGAGATGGGCTGCCCGGTCAACGCCGCGGTGCACAGTTCCGACGGCCTGAACCTGCAGGTCTACAATCGCTGCATCGGCACGCGCACCTGCTCGTCCTTCTGCCCCTACAAGGTCCGCCACTTCAACTGGTTCGACTACACCGGCGGAGATTCCCCGCCCCTGAAGGCGGTGCGCAATCCCGACGTGACGGTGCGGATGCGCGGGGTCATGGAGAAGTGCACCTACTGCGTCCAGCGCATCAGTGCCGCACGCATCGAGGCGAAGAAGGAGGGCCGCCCCATCCGCGACGGCGAGGTCAGGACGGCCTGCCAGCAGGCCTGTCCGACCTCCGCGATCGTCTTCGGCGATGTCCTGGATCCCGACACCGCGGTGAGCCGCCGCAAGGCCGACGGTCGCGACTATGCGCTGCTCCAGGAGGTCAACACCCGGCCTCGCACGACCTACCTCGCCCGGATCGAACCGGAGGATGGCGGCTCGTGACCGACGACACGGCAGCACCGGACCGGAGCGATCCGCGCGAGGGCCCGCCGCAGGAGGGAGATCCGCGGCGCGACCGCTACGCCGCGATCACGAGCGAAATCACCGGGATCCCGCTGCACTACCCGCATCGGCGCAACTGGTGGATCCTGTTCGCCTGCTCGCTGATGCTGCTGACGCTCTTCGTCGTGTCGGCCACGGTCCTGTTCGCCCGCGGTGTCGGCGTGTGGGGCAACAACATCCCCGTCAACTGGGGCCTCGCCATCTCGAACTATGTCTGGTTCCTCGGAATCGGCCATGCGGGGACGCTGATCTCGGCCCTGCTCCTGCTGCTGAACGAGCACTGGCGCAATTCGCTGAACCGGTTCGCGGAGGCGATGACGCTGTTCGCCGTCGTCTGCGCCGGCCTCTATCCCATCCTGCACCTCGGGCGGCCTTGGCTCTTCTACTGGATGGCCCCCTATCCCAACACGATGGAGATCTGGCCGCAGTTCCAGAGCCCGCTGGCCTGGGACTTCTTCGCCGTCCTGACCTACCTCACCGTATCGGTACTGTTCTGGTACATCGGCATCGTCCCCGATCTTGCCGCCGTCCGCGACCGCTCGAAGAAGCGCAGGCAGCAGGTCTTGTACGGGCTCTTCGCCCTCGGCTGGCGCGGTTCGGCACGGCACTGGCAGCGGTGGCGGCAGAGCTACACGCTGGTCGCCGCGATCGCCGTGCCGCTGGTCGTGTCCGTCCACTCCGAGATCTCGCTGCTGTTCGCGGCGGGGCCGATACCCGGCTGGCACTCCGCGGTCTTCCCGTCCTACTTCGTCCTGGGCGCCGCCTTCTCGGGCTTCGCCGTCGTGTCGATGATCGCGGTCTGCCTCCGCCACGCGCTGGGGCTCTACGACCTCGTGACGCCGCGGCATCTCGACCTGCTCGGCAAGCTGACGCTGGCGACGGGGCTGATGACCGCCTACGGCTACTTCGCCGAGATCTTCGACGTCCTGTACGCCAACGAGCACCAGGAGGTCGCGACCCTCTACGACCGGTTCGGCGGCGACTATGCCTCGAGCTACTGGGGCGCGGTGATCGCTAACTTCGTGCCGCTGCAGCTGCTGTGGCTGCGCAGCGTCCGGCGCAGCCCGGCCGGCCTCTTCCTGATCGGCCTCTCCGTCGGCATCGGCATGTGGTTCGAGCGTTACATGCTGCTCGTGACGTCGCTGTACCGGGACTACCTCGTTTCGTCCTGGGGGCCTTACCACGCGAGCTTCTGGGAATGGAGCCTCTACGCGGGGATGCTCGGCGTCTTCATGGTGCCGTTCCTGCTGTTCGTCCGGTTCCTGCCGGTCATTTCCGCGTTCGAGGTGAAGGAGGCGCTGTTCGAGGACACGGTGGAGGCGCGCGATGCGTGAGCCGTCGCCGCACACGGAGGTCTTCGGGATCCTCGGCGAGTTCGAGAAGGCCGAGGCGCTGGTCGAGGCGGTGGGCAAGGCGCGTCATGCCGGCTACCAACGGATCGAAGCGTTCTCGCCCTTCCCGATCGAGGCGCTGGACGAGGCGCTCGGTCTCGACGACAGGCGCGTCGCCTGGATGACCCTCGCCGGCGGCATCTTCGGCGGCCTGCTCGGCTACGGCATGCAGGTCTACACGAACCTCGACTTTCCGATCCTCATCGACGGCCGGGCGCATACGCCGCCCGAGGCGTTCATGCTCATCACCTTCGAGATGACGGTGCTGTTCGCGGTGCTGTTCTCGATCGGCACGATGCTGGCACTGAACCGCCTGCCGCGGCTGCACCACCCTTTGTTCGGCGTCGACAGTTTCCACCTCGCCAGTTCCGACAAGTTCTTCCTGCTGATCTATGGGGACGATCCCCGGTTCGAGCGCGGCGCGGCGGAACGGTTCCTGATCGGGTTGGACTGCGTGCGGGTCGATACGGTCGGACATACGGAGGAGCCGGAATGAGCCGCGCGCCTCTCGACCTGCTGCGACCGCTCGCGGCCCTCCTGCTCCTGACCGCCTGCGACGACATGGGCAGCCAGCCCCGCTACGACCACTACGAGGCGAGCAAGCTGTTCCGTGACGGCAAGGCCCTGCAGGCACCGCCCGAAGGCACGGTCGCCCGGGACGCTCCCGCACGCCTCGCGGCGCTCACAACACGGCCGCAGATGACGCGTGCACTGCTCGAACGCGGCCGTGAGCGCTTCGGCATCTACTGCACGCCCTGCCACGGCTACGCCGGGGACGGCCGCGGCACCGTTCCCGCCCGCGGGTTTCCGCAGCCGCCGACCTTTCACCAGCCGCGGCTGCGCGACGTGCCCTCGGTCTATTTCGTCGACGTGATCACCGACGGCTACGGCGTGATGTACGCCTATGCGGACCGGGTTCGGCCGGCCGACAGGTGGGCGATCGCCGCCTATATCCGCGCCCTGCAGTTGAGTCAGATGGCGGCTGTCGCCGATCTCCCGGAAGAGGACCGGCGGCAGCTGGCGGCCGAGGAGGGCCGGCGATGACGCGCCCTCTCGTCGTCCACGCGCCGAAGCTGACGGCGGCGATCGGCGCAGCAGTTGGCGCGGCGGCCCTGCTGCTCGTGCTCGCGGATCCCGCGCGTGCCCTGCGCGGCTGGCTGGCCGCGGCCTTCCTGTGGAGTGCACTGCCGATAGGTGCGCTGTGCCTGCTGATGATGATGCGCCTGATACCGGGTCGCTGGAGCAAGGAGCTGACGCCGGCATCGGAGACGGCGGTCCTGCTGCTGCCGATCGCGGTACTGGCGCTCCTGCCGGTACTCTGCGGCATCCACCCGCTCTACGCCTGGGCGAGCGAGAGCTTGGAGGGTGCCTTCCGCAGCCTCTACCTCTCGCCCTGGTTTTTCGTCACCCGCACCGTCGTGTTCTTCGCCGTGGCGATCGTCCTCGCCGGCCTGCTGCACCTGCGGCCGACTTGGTCGACCCCGGTTTCCTGTATCGGGTTGGTGTTCTTCGCGGTCGCGGGCACGTCCGTCAGCGTCGACTGGCTGATGTCGCTCGAGCCGGAATTCCACTCGTCGGGATTCGGCCTCTACGCGCTCGCCATCCAGGTCGACACGGCGCTCGCCCTGCTGGTGCTGGCGACGCTGGCGGCGCGCCCGCACCTCGATCGCCCGGGGGTCTTGGGCGGGCTGCTGCTCGCGGGACTGCTGCTGTGGGCCTATTTCGCGTTCATGCCCTACTTCATCATCTGGTCGGGCAACCTGCCGCCCGGCGTGCGCTGGTACCTGAACCGCAGCGGCGCCGTGTGGGGCACGCTGTTCGCGGTGGTCGCCACGCTGCGCCTCGGCACTGCGGCGCTTCTTCTCTTCAAGCCGGTCCGCCAGGGGCGCCGCTGGCTGACCGCGCTCTGCACCCTGCAGGTCGTCGCCAGCGCCATCGAAGCGGCCTGGCTGGTCCTGCCGGCGGGCGGCGAGGAAGCCGGTGCCGTTGGCATCGCGGCGTGGCTGCTGTCGGTCGGCGGGCTCGGGTGCCTGTCGGGTGCAGCGATGGTCGTTGCCGGTCGTGTCCGCATCCGTACGCCGGCACGGGAGGCTGCGACATGAGCCGTGACGGCAACGTCGCCCGCACGGCGGTCGATGGTCCCGGCTTCGAGGAAACCGGGGTGCCGGCGAGGGGCATCGTCAAAGTCGGCGCCGGCCTGATCGGGCTCATTCTCGTCTCGATGGCGATCGTCGCCGGTATTCTGGCCTTCATGCCGAACATTGGCGGCAGGCCGCCCGCGCAGGGCGTCGCGGCCGTTCCGCTGGAACCGCCCATCCCACGCCTGGAGGTCTATCCGCCGGGCGACCGGGCCGCCATCGAGAGCGCGGGACGAATGATGATCGAAGGCTACGGCTGGACCGACGCGTCGCGCACCCATGCGCGCATTCCCGTCGAGCGCGCGATGGACATCCTCGCCGCCCGTGGATGGCCGGACCCTCGGGAGCCCGCGCCATGAAGCGGCTGGCGTCGCTGCTGACCCTCTTGTGGACCCTCGCCATGGCCATGCCGGCCTGGGCCGAGGCACCGTTCGATCCCTTTGCGCGCACCGGCATCGACCATAAGGCGGATGCGGGGGTACCGATGGATGCACCGCTCCGTGACGCCGAGGGGCGCGAGACGACGCTGCGCGCGCTCGCGGCCGGCAAGCCGCTGCTCCTGGCGCCGGTCCTTCACGACTGCCCGAACATCTGCGGCGTGACGCTGTCGGGTCTGGCGCAGGCCGTCCGCGCGCAGGAGTACGAGGCGGGTCGCGACTTCGCGGTCGTCGCGTTCGGCATCGATCCGCGCGAAGGCGATGCGCAGGCGAGTGCCGCGCTGCACGCGTTGGGCGAGGCCTTTCCGGCGCTGACGGCGAGCGGCGGCATCCACGCCACGACGGGCGCGGCGGAGACGATCGCGGCGGTCACAGACGCGATCGGCTACCACTTCGCGTATGATGAGCGGATCGGACAGTACGCCCACGTCGCGGCGGTGGCCTTGCTCACCGCCGACGGCCGGCTGGCGCGCTGGCTCTATGGCGTGACGCAGGATCCCACCGACCTGCATCTGGCGCTGACCGAGGCGGGGCGCGGCGAGATCGGCGGCTGGACCGACCAACTGCTCCTGCTGTGCTACCACTACGATCCGGCGACGGGCACCTATGGTTCGGCGGTCCGGACGCTGCTGCGCGTCGGCGGCGGCCTGACCGTACTGGGCCTGGGGGGCTTCGTCGTGCTCGCCGTCCGCCGCGACCGACGATCGGCGTCGGAGCGCAGCGGGAGCGGTCCGGCATGAGCGGCGTCATCGATCTCTGGCCCGGCCGCGCATCGGTCCATGCGGCGCAGGTCGACACGCTGCTGAGCGGCTTCACGGCGCTGATCGTCGCGCTGTCGGTTCCGGTCTTCGCCCTGATCGTCGTCTTCGCCGTCCGCTACCGCCGCGGCAAGCCCGCCGACCGCAAGCACCCGATGAACCGCAACGTCTGGCTGGAAGTGTCCTGGGCGGTGGTGCCGTTCCTGCTGATCATCGGCTTCTTCGTCTGGTCGCTGATGCTGTTCGTCGACCTGCACCGCCCGCCGTCCGATGCGGTACAGATCGACGTCGTCGCCAAGCGCTGGATGTGGAAGTTCCAGCATCCGGGCGGGCAGCGCGAGATCGACGAACTGCACGTCCCCGTCGGCACCGCGGTGAAGCTGGTGATGACCTCGCAGGACGTGATCCACAGCCTGTTCATCCCGGCGCTTCGCGTGAAGCAGGACGTGCTGCCGGGCCGCTACACCACCCTCTGGTTCACCGCCGACCGGGCCGGCCGCTATGCGCTCGCCTGCGCCGAATTCTGCGGCACCGACCATTCAACGATGCGCGGCACCTTTGTCGCGCTGTCGAAAGCCGACTTCGCCCGCTGGCTCGCGGAGTCGGATACCGACATGACGCTGGCCGCGGCCGGAGCCGAAATCTTCCGCAGCCGCGGCTGCAGCGGCTGCCATGGACCGGCAGCGACGGTCCACGCACCACCGCTGGAAGGCCTCTACGGCAAGCCGGTGCCCCTGCAGGGCGGCGAGGTCGCGACCGCCGACGACCAGTATATCCGGGACAGCATCCTGCTGCCGCAGAGCCAGATCGCGGCCGGCTATCCGCCGATCATGCCGACCTTTCGGAACATCCTCGACGAGGAGCAGGTCGCCCAGCTGCTCGCCTACATCAAGTCGCTCGCGACCGAGAGCCCGAAGGAGCCGCGATGACCGTGTCACGGAGCGCGCCGGACGATCGGTCGATCGAAATGGGGGCCGGGATCAGCGAGAAGACGGTCGCGGAGACGGCGGAAGAGCGCATCAGCTATCTGCGCGCCGGCCACACGCTGCGCTCTTGGTTCTTCACGACGGACCACAAGCGGATCGCGCTGCTCTATCTCGTGTCGGTCACCTTCTTTTTCTTCATCGGCGGCGCGGCGGCGGCGCTGATGCGCGCCGACCTCCTGACGCCGGAAGGCGACCTGCTGTCGAACGAGGGGTACAACCGCGCCTTCACGCTGCACGGCGTGATCATGGTCTGGTTCTTCCTCATTCCCTCGATCCCCAACGTCTTCGGCAACTTCCTGCTGCCGCTGATGATCGGCGCACGCGACCTGGCTTTCCCGCGCCTGAACCTGATCAGCTGGTACGTCTACATGGTGGGCGGGCTGTTCACGGTGTTCATCCTGATCACCGGCGGCGTCGACACCGGCTGGACCTTCTACACGCCGCTCTCCTCGATGTTCGCGAACGGCAATGTCGTGCTGGCGGCGACGGCGATCTTCGTCGTCGGCTTCTCGTCGATCATGACGGGCCTGAACTTCATCGTGACGGTGCACACCCTGCGCGCGCCGGGCATGACCTGGGGGCGGCTGCCGCTGTTCGTCTGGTCGCACTACGCGACCTCGATCATCCTCGTCCTGGCGACCCCCGTGCTGACGATCTCGCTGGTGCTGATCGCCGCGGAGCGTCTCTTCGGCATCGGCATCTTCGACCCGGCGCTCGGCGGCGACCCGCTGCTCTACCAGCACCTGTTCTGGTTCTACAGCCACCCGGCGGTCTACATCATGGTGCTGCCGGCGCTCGGCGTGACCAGCGAACTCGTGGCGGCCGCGGCCCGCAAGCCGGTGTTCGGCTACTGGTTCGTCGCCGCATCCTCGATCGCCATCGCCCTCGTCGGCTTCCTGGTCTGGGGACACCACATGTTCGTCTCCGGCCAGTCGATGTATGCCAGCGCCGTCTTCTCGTTTCTCAGCCTCGTCGTCGCCGTGCCTTCGGGCATCAAGGTCTACAACTGGACGGCCACCCTCTACAAAGGCCACATCTCGCTCGACCCGCCCTTCCTGTTCGCGATGGGGTTCATCGGGCTGTTCGTCGTCGGCGGCCTGACCGGCCTCATCCTGGCGATGCTGGCCGTCGACGTGCACGTGCACGACACCTACTTCGTCGTCGCGCACTTCCACTACATCATGGTGGGCGGAACGGTGTCGGCGTTCTTCGGCGCCCTGCACTACTGGTGGCCGAAGATCACGGGACGGCACTATTCCATCGTCTGGGGCAGCCTGTCCGCCGTCTTCATCTTCCTCGGCTTCAACCTGACCTTCTTCCCGCAGTTCCTTCTCGGCTATCTGGGGATGCCGCGGCGCTATCACGTGTACGATCCGGGCTTCCAGGTGCTGCACGTCCTGTCGTCGGCGGGGGCGACGATCCTCGGCGTCGCCTACCTGCTGCCCTTCGCGTACCTGTTCTATTCGCTGCGCAACGGCGAGCCGGCGGGCCCGAATCCCTGGGGCGCGACCGGGCTCGAGTGGACCGTGGCCTCGCCGCCGCCGAAGCACAATTTCGAGACGATCCCGGTGGTCACGCGGCCACCCTACGACTACGAGATCGAGCAGGAGAGCGACGCTGGCTGACACCCTGCCCGTGCGCGAGCCGTTCAGCACCGCCGCCCAGCAGCGCGAGGCCGACATGCTCGGCATGTACCTCTTCCTCGCGAGCGAGGTGCTGCTGTTCGGGGGGCTCTTCGCCGGCGCGCTCACCTACCGCATCCTCTATCCGGAGGCGGTGGTCGCGGCATCCGCCCGGCTGCACGTCTGGATCGGCGCCGCGAACACCGCCCTGCTGCTGACGTCGAGCCTGCTCGTGGCGCTGGCGGTGCAGGCGGCGGATTGCGGCCTGCGACGGCCGGCTGCAGCGCTGCTGTCGGGCGCCGCCGGACTCGGGTTCGGCTTCCTCGTGCTGAAGGCCGTCGAGTACACGAAGGAGATCCACCAGGGCCTGCTGCCGGGCTTCGGCGGCCGGTTCGACTTTTCCAGCCCGGTCGAGCAGCTCTTCATGAACCTCTACCTCGTCGGGACGGGGCTGCACGCAGCGCACATGACCGTCGGCATCGCCATCCTCGCCGGCCTCGCCTGGCGGATCGGCAGACGCAGCCTGCCCCTGCCCGAGCGAGCGGTTACCGTCGCGGTCTGCGGCCTCTACTGGCACCTCGTCGATATCGTCTGGGTGTTCCTCTACCCCGTCCTCTACCTGGCGCGATGAGCATGAAGGCCGATGCAGCGCGACTGATCGCCGTCTGGGCCGCCCTCATGGGACTGCTCGCCTTGACCGTGGCCGGCAGCTTCTTCTCGCTCGGCGCCGGCAACGCCGTGCTCGGCATCGGCATCGCCGTGGCGAAGGCCGCGCTCATCCTGTGGTTCTTCATGCACCTCCGCCGCGAGGCGCCACTGGTTCGCATCGCAGCGGTGGGCACGGTGGTCTGGATATCGACGATGCTCATCCTGATCTCAGCCGACCTTCTGACCCGTTGATCGGCTGCGGAACGAATCAGCCGCCCCTCCCCCTACCAGGCGTGTCGGAGCAGGTGCAGCGAGGCCTCGATCTGCTTTTCCGGCGAGCGGGCGTTGGGGTTGGCGTTGAAATTCTTGGTCGTCTCGCGGGCGATGTTCGGCAGGTCGTCCTCCGGTATGTCGAGCTGGCTGAGCCGCGTGGGAACGCCGACCCGCGTGTAGATCGCCTCCACCGTGTCGGCGACGGCATGGGTCGCGTCGGCGGTGCCCATGCCGTCGCGCCAGATGCCGAGCGCCTCGGCCACCTGGCGGGCCGACTGCGGATCGACGTCCTCGGCGATGCGCATGGCGGTCGCGTGCAGGACCGAGGTCGACTCGCCCTGGCCCACCTTCGGGTAGCGCACGTGCAGGGCCGTCGACACGGCGTAGTTGCCGCGGAAGGCGCCGCCCCGGAAGCCGGCGAGGCCGTCGTCCTCGGCGCGGTTCTGCAGGAAGGCCGCGAGGCAGAGGTCGATGCGCAGCGCCGGGTTGTCCAGTTCGTCCATCAGCCGCAGGTAGGCGCGGTGGGCGAGGCGGAAGGCCTGGTCGCGGTCGCCCTCGGCGAGCGGGTTGAGGCCCGTCTGCGACATGGCGCCGACCTGGCCGGCGAAGACCGTCGTCGCGGTCGAGCGCACCACGTCCGGCGGCGCACTCAGCAGCACGGCCTCGTCGAGGAAGATCGAGTGCGGCCGGGTCTTCGGATCGAAATACTCCATCCGGTGCTCGAGGTCGGGGTTCTTCAGGCCCGTCCCGGCGCGGTTCATGGCGCTGGTCGGCGTCGTCGGGATGTTGACGATCGGCAGCTTCGGCGCCATCAGCCGCGGGCTGTAGGCCGGCTTCCCCTCGGGATACTGCGTCATCAGCGCGAAGGGGTGGCCCGCCTCGCCGAGGAAGATCGCCACCGCCCGCACCGCGACGATGACGCTGCCGCCGCCGACCGCGATCAGCATGTCGGCCCCCGCCGCCTTCGCCGCCGCGGTCGCCGCACTCACCGAGGCGTAGGACGAGTCCTTCTCGATGCCGTCGAAGACGCCGGCATAGGCGGCACCCAGCGTCGCCTCGATCCGCCGCACGGTGTCGGTGCGCCGGTTGATCGACGGCGAGCAGATCACGAAGGCGCGCATGGCCCCCGCCCGCTTGACCGCCTCGCCCAGGCCCTGCTCGATGGCGCCGGCGCCGCAGTAGAGGCGCCAGGCGTAGCCGGCGGCGCGGAAGTTCCGCTCGGTCATGACGCCGCTCCGATCGCCTTGGCTTCGAGCAGCGCCTCGATCTCGCCGTCGGCGAAGCCGGCCTCCTGCAGGATCTCACGGGTGTGCTCGCCGAGGCGGGGCGCCAGCCGGTGGACGCCGGCGGGACTGGCGCCGAAGCGGGCCGGCGGCCGCGCCTGGCGGATCTTGCCCTCCGTCGGGTGGTCGAGTTCGGGGAACATCTCCACCGCCTTCAGATGCTCCTGCTCGGCGACCTCGGTGAGCTTGGTGAAGGCCGTGTGCGGCACGTCGATGGCCAGCAGCAGCTCTTCCCACTCCGCCGTCGTCCGCAGGACCGCGATGTCGCGCATCCGGTCGTAGATGCGGTCGATGTTCTGCGCCCGCTTGACGGGGTCGCGGACCTGGAACTCCTCGATGCACTCGGGGTGGCCGACGGCCTCGAAGAAGGCGCACCAGTTGTCGCCCGAGTAGGGGAGCATCGTCAGCCAGCCGTCCTTCGTCGCGACCGGGCGGCGGGCCTTCATGCGCTTGTAGCCGGTCGGGCCGATCGGCGGGACGAAGGCCGAGCCGCCCAGCATCTCGATGCTGTTGAAGGCGGCCAGCGTCTCCAGCATCGGCACCTCGACCATCTGGCCCTCGCCGGTGCGCTCGCGGTGCAGGAGGGCCGCCGTCACGGCCGAGGTCAGCGCCATGCCGCAGATCTTGTCGCCGATCAGGCTGGGCACGAAGGCCGGCTCGTCGTCGGTGCCCATTGCCGCGGCGAAGCCGGAGGCCGCCTGGATGATCTCGTCGAAGGCCGGCCGCGCCCGCCAGGGGCCGTCCTGGCCGAAGCCGGTGGCCGTGGCGTAGACGATCGTCGGGTTGAGCTCGCGGCACTGCTCGTAGCTGAAACCGAGCCGCGCCAGCCCGGCGGGGCGGATGTTGCTGACCAGGGCGTCCGCCGTCGGCAGCAGGCGGCGCAGCACCGCCTTGCCTTCGGGATGCTTCAGGTCGAGGGCGAGGCTGCGCTTGTTGCGGTTCGCCGCCATGAACTGGCCGCTCATGCCCGGATTGCGGAACTGGCCGGAACTCCGCCACATGTCGCCGGTCAGGGTCTCGATCTTGATGATCTCGGCGCCCCAGTCGCCCAGGGTCTGCGTCCCGAACGGGCCGAACAGCACATTCGTCAGATCGAGAATGCGGTAGCCCTTCAGCGGTCCGGTCGGTTCGGTCATCTCTGGCGGATCCTCGCGCGGTTGGCCTCGGCCCGCGGCGCCGCCGGCGGGCGGACGGGGGCCGGAATGTCCGTTCATTCATAGCCGCCGACGCAGGATCGTGCCAGACGGGGACGAGGGGGTTGCGGCGCCTCCGTTTCATGCATCTCCCGTCTCGATGGTGTCGTGGCTCGCCCCTCCTTCCGCACCTTCCCGGACGCGGCGCGCCAGCGCCGCGCGCCGGGAAGGTGTTGAGGGGGGCGGCCTTTCGTTTTGCCCATCACCCCGGCCGCTCCCATGCGGGGTCCCAGCCGTGGAGATCGGACTGGCCGCCGCGGACGAGGGGGTCGGGATGCCTCGCCCAGGACGGGGCGGCGGGGTTGAGCGCGACGGGCGGGGCGATGCTGCGGAGGTAGGCGAGTTCGGCTTCGAGCGCCGCCTCGGCGCGGGCCTCGCGGGAGGCGATGGGGTCGGGGTCTTCCTCTTCGACTTCGTCGATGGAAGGTTCCCTTTCCTTCCCAACCATTCCCTTTTGTTGGTCGGCCCTCATCCGCTCCAGGTCCGTGAACGGGGTGAACTCGTCCAGCGGCCGGCCTTCGAAACCCTCATACACATGCGGCACGATGATCGGCTCGGGCTTTTCCTCCGGCTCCGGCGCTAGGCCCCGGCGCCATTCGGCGAGCCAGCCCTCCGCCTCCGCGGCGGCGTGGCCGGGCCAGCGGGGGTCGATGCCGTCGAGGAGCGGGTCGGATCCGGCGAAGCCGCCGCAGGGGCTCGCCGCATTCTTGTCCGGGATCAGGCCGGTGGCCTTCGCCTCGATCTCGATGCAGCGGACGGCGGTGCGGTAGTCGCCCTTGGCGGTCGCCAGTTTGGCGAGTGCCCTGAGGCGGTCGACCATCTCGGCGATGCCGGTCTGGCGGGCGATCTCGCGGCGGACGCGGAGGTCCTCGACGCGGCGGCGGATGTGGGGGCGGTCGAGCATCACGCTCGCCTGCTTGGCGGCACTGTCGGGGGCGTAGCCGGCCCAGCGCGCGGCGGCGGCGCCGTTGGCGCCGCGGGCGACGTGGCGGCAGAAGATTTCCTGGCGGTCGGTGAGGGGCGGGGGTGAGGCTTCGGGCATGGCGGCTCTCCCAAGGGGAGGTGGCATCATGCGCTTATAGTCCTAGGACTACAAGTCGCGCCACGTTTCGCCTTCCCGTTTTCTCGGTGTCATCCCCGGGCAAGGGCGTAGCCCGCCGACCCGGGGAGCCAGGGCGGCGGCCTGAGCGCGTGCCCTGGATCCTCGGGTCTCCGCTTCGCTCCGCCCGAGGATGACATTAGGGGGGAGCGTCGACGGATGGTGCGGCGGCCCTGGGCTGCTCCGTCACTGCGAGGCGCGCAGTGCCGGAGCAGTGACGGAACTAAGGAAGTGCTCCGCTTGTCTCGTTTGCGGGGGGCGGTCACAATGGGGGTTGGAAACGTTCAATAATGAGGGTGCATCGCGGTGCTGCTCACGTCGAAGCGCTATGACGTCGACGACATCATGGCCGCACAGGAATTCTATCACGGGCGCGGCTGGACGGACGGGCTGCCCGTCGTGCCGCCGACGGCGGCGGCGGTGGAGGCGTGCCTGGAGTGGGCCGGGATGACGCCCGAGCAGCTGGTCGGGATCGAGCCGGTGCGCGAGCGGGCGATCTCGGCCGAGAAGCTGGCGATCAACGCCGTCATGGCGGGCTGCCTGCCGATGCATTTCCCGGTGGTGGTCGCGGCCTTCACGGCGATGCTGCAGGAGCCGTTCCTGCTGCACGGCGCCACGGCGAGCACCGGCGGCTGCGCCGTGCTGATCGTCGTGAACGGGCCGATACGCGGCGAACTGGGCATGAACGGCACCTTCAACGCGCTGGCGTCGAGCGACCGGGCGTCGACCGCCATCGGCCGGGCGATCCGCCTGATCCTGTGCAACCTGCTGGACGCGCGGCCGGGCGACGTCGACCGGTCGACCCTGGGCCACCCCGGCAAGATCAGCTACTGCGTCGCCGAGGACGAGGAGAACTCGCCCTGGCTGCCGCTGTCGGTCGAGAAGGGCATCCCCGCGGAAGCGTCAGCGGTGACGGTGATGGCGGCGGGCGCGCCGCGGCAGCTGATGAACGAGTGGACGACGGAGCCAGAGCGCATCCTCGACACCTTCGTCGCCGAGATCCGCGCCAACATGCGCCACTATTCGATCTATGCCGGCAACTACGCGATCGTCGTGCCGCCGCAGCTGCGCGCCCACTTCGCCGCCGCCGGCTGGTCGAAGGCCGACGTGCGGCGCTACGTCTTCGAGAACGCCCGCATCCGCCGCAAGGAGTGGGCGGACTGCGGCAAGGGTGCGGTCGTCGGCTCGCGCGGCGAGCAGGAATATGCCGGGCTGGCCAGCGAGGACAGCCTGCTGGTGATCGCCGCGGGCGGCCCCGCCGGCGGCTTCGGCGCCGTCATCCCGCCCTGGTTCGGCGGCAAGAGCAACGCCGTGACCATGGCCATCGGCGCCTGCTTCGACTGCGAGGCCTGAGGCAGGCTCCCAAAAATTCCTTCGACCATCTTGGAGACAAGGACACGCATGAGCATCGAGATCCTGGACCCGACCCACGAGACGGGGGCACCGGCGTTCGCGCTGGCACCACGCCTGCCGTCGCTGGCGGGCAAGACCGTCGGCATCATCTCCAACGGCAAGCGCGGTACGCGGCCGTTCTTCGACGCCATCGAGCGGGAACTGACCGAAAAGCACGGCGCGATCGTCGTCCGGCGGGTCAAGTCGAACTACAGCGCCCCCGCCGACGCGGCGATCATGAAGGAAGCGGCCCTGAAGGAAGCCGGCGGCGGCTGGGACGCCCTGATCGCAGGCATCGGCGATTGAGGCAGCTGCTCGTCGTGCAGTTTGCATGACGCAGTGGCTGGCGAACGCCTGAACATCCCGTCGGTCGGCGTGATGACCACCAAGTTCGTCAGTGCCGCGGAACTGATGGCGCGGGTGCTGGGGGCGGAGGGCTATCCGTTCGCAGTGATCGAACACCCGATCAGCAGTGCGAGCGACGCAGCACTGGCCGAGGAGGCACGGCTCACCGTCGAACGGAGCATCGCGCTTCTGGTGCGGCCCGCGTGAGCGCGGGCCACACAGGCGCTGGCCGCATTGGCGCAGGCGATCGGGGGGCGCGGCCGAACGGCAGGAGCCGCTCTCCCCGATGAGCGGCATCCTGAACGGCGTGCGCGTGCTCGACCTGACCCAGTTCCTGGCCGGCCCGCATGCGACGCTGCTGCTGGCCGGCATGGGCGCCGAGGTCATCCGGATCGACAATCCGAAGACCGGCGACACGCTGTCCGGTTCGCCGGTCTTCTACGGCGCCGGCGGCCCGTCCTTCGAGAAGCGCGACGACAGCGACCTGGGCATCGCCTTCCTGAAGCGCAGCCGCGCCAAGAAGGCGATCACCCTCGACCTGAAGTCGGACGAGGGCCGCGACCTCTTCCTGCGGCTGGTCGCGAAGGCCGACGTGGTGGTCGAGAATTTCTCGGTCGGCGTGACGGAGCGCCTGGGCATCGACTGGCCGCGGCTGCGCGAGGTCAATCCGCGCCTCGTCTACTGCTCGCTGACCGGCTACGGCGCGACCGGGCCGGACGCCGGCCGGCGCGGCTACGACGTCACCACCCAGGCGATGTCCGGCCTGATGAGCGTCACCGGCCATCCCGGCGGCCCGCCGACCAAGGCGGGATCGCCGCTCGCCGACACCATCTCCGCCGGCTTCGCCTTCGCCGGCGTGCTGGGCGCCCTGCTCCACCGGGAGAAGACCGGCGAAGGCCAGTGGGTCGACGTGTCGATGGTCGACGTGCTGTTCTCGCTGCTGTTCGACGAGCCGTTCGACCAGTATGCGGCACTCGGCCTGGAGCAGCGCCAGGGCAACCGCGTCCTGCGCTTCTCGCCGCTGAACACCTTCAAGACGGCCGACGGCTGGGCCGTCATCTGCTGCGGCACCGACGCAATGTGGCGCGGGTTGTGCGGCGTCATCGGGCGCGGCGACCTCGCCGACCATCCCGACTGGGGGCGGATGGGCTGGCGCGTCGCGCACAATGCCGAGGTCGAGGCCGCGGTCGGCGCCTGGACCGGTGGCGTCGCCACTGCCGCAGTGGTCGACCGGCTGTCCGCGGCGGGCGTCGTCGCCAGCCCGGTCCACACGATCGACGACCTGCTGGCATGGCCGCACCTGAAGGCGCGCGGCATGGTCCAGCCGGTGGAACACCCCACCCTCGGCCTGCTCGACGGCCTGAAGGCCGCCGGCTTCCCGCTGAAGTTCAGCGCCGGCGACACCGGCTACAGCGGCGCCGCCGCGGCGAGCGGGACGCACAACCGCGAGATCTTCGCCGACCTGCTGGGCTTGTCGGAGGACGAGATCGCGGCGTTGGCGGCCCGCGCGACGATCTAGGCCTTCGGCGCGGCGGCCCGACCCAGCCGGCACCATATGAACTTCTGCTCCGCGCCGCCCGGCGTCAGGTGCACCTCGGTCCGCGCCTCCAGGACCCGTAGGCCGCTCCCGAGTGCCGCCGCGAGCGATGCCGCATCATGCCGCTGTACCGGGAGGCCGGAGCACTTCGCCGGGCCGTCGAGCGCAAACGTCGCGATGATCGCCTGGCCGCTCGGCGCGAGAGCCGCCGCCAGCGTTCTGCCATAGGCGCGCCGATCGTCGGCATCGGTCAGGAAATGGAAGACGGCCCGATCGTGCCAGAGCGCATAGCGGCGCTGCGGCTTCCACGCCGTGACGTCCGCGACGATCCAGGCGACGCGATGCGCGGCTTCGCCGAGCCGCGACCGGGTGCGGTCGAGGCCCGCGGCCGCGATGTCGAGCACGGTCAGATCCGCGTAGCCACGATCGAGAAGCCTGTCGACGAGCGGAGAGGCGCCGGCGCCGACATCGATGACGGGCTGCATCCGGTCGATGCCGCTCGCCTCGACGAGGGCCAGCGACATGGTCGGCTCGCGCTGATGCCAACTCGTCGTTTCGGGCGCCTTGCCGGTCCAGACGTTCTCCCAGTGAAGCGCGCGGGAAGGGTCGTCGGCTGTCATGGCGGGCCTCGTCGGCTGAAGTGATGATCGTGGGAGCGGACCGCCGCCGGAGCATCGGACGGCTTGGTTCCGGTCAAAACCAGGAAGGCGGCACCTACCGTCATACGACCGGTGAGCCGCCGATCGGCCGGCCCGAGCAGCCGCGCCGCCAACCCGACCGGGGGGAAGAAGACCGCACCGCGCACGGAGACGTCGGTCAGCCCTTCCCGCCGCGCGAGCCGTTCCAATTCCGGCGCGCTGCGAAAACGGGCATGACGCCAGACCGGCGAACCCAGCCAGCCTCTGATGCGTCTCACGGCGGCCCAGCTGCTGTATCGGCCGAGGTCTCCGACGACCAGCCGTCCCCCCGGCTTCACCACCCGCACCATCTCCTTCAGCGCGACCGACGCGTCCTCGACGAAGCAGAGCATGGTGACGGCGAGGGCGATGTCGAACTCGGCCGCTCGGAAGGGCAGGTCCTCGGCCCGGGCGACATGGAAGGACACATCGGGCCGGCCCGCCGCGCGCCGGCGGGCTGCCGCGATCATGCGCTGGGAGGCATCGACGCCGACGACGCGCGCGCCGCGGCCGGCCAACTCCAACGCGAGCTGACCGTCGCCGCATCCGGCGTCGAGAACGCTGCAGCCGGGCAAGGGCCCGAGGAGCGAGAGCATCAGGTCGCGTTCGATCTCGTCCGTGATGCGCCCGAGCGTGCTTCCGCGCCAGGCCGCGTAGGCCGATGGGAGAGCCTCGGTCTCCTCCGCAAGGCCGCGTTCGCTCATCCGATGCCCCCAGGGCCAGCCGTGCATGTCGCGCATTCGGGCATCAGGCGGTCGCTCACGTGCAGGACCGTGTCGGCAGGTCGGGACCGCCCGCATGCCGGCTGCGGCGCTCGAGCAGGACGACGTCGTGCCAGACACCCGCGAGATGGCCGTAGCGTTCCCTGACGCCGACCTCGCGGAAACCGCATTTGCGGTGGAGCGCCAGGCTGGCGGTGTTGGCGGCCAGGATCTGCGACTGCAGCGTCCAGTATCCCGCCGCTTCCGACGCGGCGACCAGACCCGCGATCAGTGCGGCTCCGACTCCCTGGCCGCGCGCGACCTCTGCAACGTAGACGCTGACCTCAGCGACACCGGCGGCGCCTCACGTATCGGGAACCGGAGAGAGCGCGGCCCAGCCGAGCATGCGCCCGTCGCTCGCACGGGCGGCGAGCCGTCCGATGTCCAGGTGTCCCGCATCCCAATCCCGCCAGAGCGGGGGCGTCGACCGGAATGCGGCCACACCGGTCGCCAGTCCCTCCGCCAGGATCGCGCGCACCTGCTCCCAGTCCCGACGGCCGAAAGGAGCGACCTCGCCCGCGAACCCCTGTCGATCGGGTGGAGACGAACCTGCAACCACGCCACGCTTCCTACGGCCGCCGCAGAGCTTCACCGTTGCCGCGCTGCATCGAGGCCGCGGCAGGAGGAAGCCCCTTCCACCGCGAGGATGGAGGCTTTTGGAGGCGCGTCAAGTCGCAGTTCGAGCGCCGCGCACCCGCGACCCGTATCTTCGGACAAAAGGCTGGTCGCACGCAGGGCCGCTCATGAAAACAGAACTAGAATAAGTCTTCATTTGTTCAAAATGCGACAGATCCCACTCCTCAATAAAGACATCGCGTCGACCACCCGTTTGTCTTTGCGCATTTTCCGGTTTAGTCTTGCGGACAACGATAAATGACCGCTCGCGCGGAGGCGGAGACCATCGCGAGGCCGGGTGGGGAAGCGAGGCGGCAATGGGGTGGACGGCGTCGGAACGTCTCGGCGGATTGCGGGCGATGTCGGCCGCCGCCCTGCTCGCGATCGCCGCGCTCGGGATCGCTCCCGTCGGCGCCACCGCCGGGCAATGTTCGGCGGAGCGGGCGCAGGCGATGACCCCGGCGGACCCGGCCCTGTGCAGGAGCCTGGCGGCGGCGATCCGCGATCCCTCCGCCCTGCCGCTCGACCGCTACCAGGCGCGCCTGAACGAATTCCTCGGCAACTGGTGCCATCGCGACGCGGCCGCCGGCTGGCGCCGCGACAAGCGGGTGCGCGACACCGGCCCGTTCACGGCATCCCTGGCGGCCGGTGCGTGGCAGGGTGCCGGCTTCGGCACCCACGCGCCGGTGGTCATCTGGTACTCGCCCGAGATGGCGGACTGGCTGACGGCGAACCGCGCCGAGGGGAATGGCGACGCTTCGGCGGAGCCGCCGCCGGTGCCGAACGGCGCCATCATGGTGAAGGAGATGTTCCCCTACCCCGCCGCCGCCTGTGCCGCGGTCGATCCGGTCAGGCTGTTCCCGACCAGCGGTGCGGCGATCATGATCCGCGACCGCGACGCCTCGCACGACGGCTGGTACTGGGGCTGGTACGGCTTCGGCGCCGGCAGCGGCTGGGCGCCGGACTGGCCGCCGGCGCCGGGCAATCCGCTCGCCAACCAGGGCTTCGCGCAATACTGCATGAACTGCCACGCGTCGGCGCGCGACGACCTGACCTTCGCCGATCCGCGCAACATCGACGGCGAGCCGGGCGAGCCGCTGGTCTATCTGAGCCAGTCCTTCTTCACGGGACCCACCCCGCCGAGCCACCACCAAGCGGTCGTGCTGCCGCCGGACACGGTGCGCCGGCTGGGCCAGCCGCATTTCCGCGCCGACCGCGACCTGCTGGAGGCGCTGCGCATGCCGCTGCCCGGCACGCCGCACGGGAACATGCCGACCTGGGACACGGTCAGCGCCATGCCGTCGGAGACCTACGACAACACCTGGGTCGCGGCCGGCGGCCCGACCGCCGCCGACAGCTTCCTTACCTCGACCCAGTGCCTGGGCTGTCACGATGCCGGCAGCACCGGGCTGCAGTTCGACATGACGATGCCGAACCCGCACGGCGACGGCCTGCTGAACCTGTCGCCCTATGCCTCGTGGCGCACCTCGCCGATGGGGCTGGCCGGGCGCGACCCGTTCTTCTTCGCCCAACTGGCCAGCGAGACGCAGAGCTTCCATCCCGACGCGGCGGACCTGGTGCAGGACACCTGCCTCGGCTGCCACGGCATCCAGGGCCAGCGGCAGTTCCACATCGACCGCTTCCCGGCGACCGGCGCATGCGAGACCTTCACCCGCGACATGGTCGACGCCGTGCCCTGGCCCGACGACAATCCCGGCGCGGCGCTGGCCGACTACGGCATGCTGGCGCGCGACGGCATCGCCTGCACCGCCTGCCACCGCATGGCCCTGGGCGAGGCGGCGAAGGGGGCGCTCGACCGGCCGGAGAACGCCTGCGTCGCGGAGCGCCAGGCGCTGCTGAACCCGGACAACAGCGGCTTCGCGCGCACCTTCACCGGCAGCTTTCCCGTCGGGTCGCCGGACCGGCTTATCGGGCCGTTCGCGGATCCGAAGGTGAAGCCGATGCAGAACGCCATCGGCATCACGCCGGTGCACCATGCCGGCATCACCAGCTCCGAGGTCTGCGGCACCTGCCACACGGTGCACCTGCCGATCCTGCAGGCGGGGGCCGTCATCGGCCACACCTACGAGCAGACGACCTATCCGGAATGGGCGTTCAGCGCCTATCGCACCGGCGAGACGCCGGACGGGAAGCTGCCGCACGGGGCGGGCGACCGGGCGGAGTCGTGCCAGAGCTGCCACATGCCGTCGCGGGGGCCATCGGGGACGGCCGACGGCACGCCGCTGCGCAGCAAGATCGCCAGCATCCAGGAGTTCGGCACGTTCCCGCAGGCGGAGAACAATCTGGGGCCGGAGGACATCGACCTGGAGGTACGCGACGGATTCTCGGTCCACACGCTGGTCGGGCTGAACGTCTTCCTGGTGAAGATGGCGCAGCAGTTCCCCGACCTGCTCGGCATCCGCACCCAGGACCCCATGCTGGTGTCGCGCGGCGTCGACCCGCTGATCCGCACCGAGCAGGCGATGCTCGACCTCGCCGGCACCGCCACCGCCGACGTGACGGTGAGCGAGATCGCGCACGGATACGACGCGCTGAGCGCGCGGGTGACGGTGACCAACAGGGCCGGGCACAAGTTCCCGTCGGGCGTCGGCTTCCGCCGCGCCTTCCTGACCTTCGAGGTGCTGGACCAGGAGGGGGCGACGCTCTGGGCGTCGGGCCGGACGAACGCCGCGGGCGCCCTGGTCGACCAGGACGGCAACCCGCTCGCCGGCGAATACTGGTGGCGGGACGACTGCTCGGCGCGCATCGAGCCGGAGGCGCGGCTGCACCAGCCGCACGCCGAGCGCATCGGCCGCCAGGATCGGGCGCAGGTCTATCAGGAGCTGGTGTCGACGCCGCCCGCCGGGCCGCCCGCCGGCGAGACGGCGCCCGCCTGCGGCCACGAGACGCCGGCGCGCGGCATGCTGACGACCAGCTTCCTGTCGATCTGCAGCCCGGTGAAGGACAACCGCATCCTGCCGCACGGCACCCTGCCGCTGGCGGCGCGGACCGAGATCGCCGCGGCGCTGGGCGCCGGGCCGGACCTGGCCCGGGAGACGGGCGCGTTCGCGGTGGGCGACGACCCCGACTACGCGGCGGGCGGCGCGGACTCGCTGGTCTACGAGGTGCCGCTCGGCGACCTGCCGCCCGGCAGCCGTCCGGCCGCGGTGCAGGCGACGCTCTACTACCAGACGACGCCGCCCTTCTATCTGCAGGACCGCTTCTGCACCGGGCGGGGCAAGGACACCGACCGCCTGAAGTTCATGGTCGGCCACCTGAACCTGGACGGCACCGCCGCCGCGGACTGGAAGCTGGCGGTGGCGTCGAGCGGGCCGGTGCCGTTGAAGGACCGGCCCGCCGGAAGGTGAAGCCGGGCGCTATGCGGGCCGGCGGACGGCCCTGACCTTGCCGCTGCTGCCGCCGCCGCAGAAGAAGGTGTCGCCGCCGGCCTCGAGCCCGGTGACGGCGATGCCGGGCGGCATGTCGATCCGCTCGCGGACGGCACCGGTCTCGGGATCGATCCGACGCAGGTCGCTCTGCTCCGCCTCCCAGGTGGCGTGCCAGAGGTCGCCGTCGATCCAGGTGACGCCGGTGACGAAGCGGTCCGACTGGAGCGTGCGCAGCACGGCGCCGGTCTCGGGGTCGACCTGGTGGATCCGGCGCTCGCGATACTGGCCGACCCAGAGCGTGCCCTCGGCCCAGGCGAGCCCGGAATCGCCGCCGCCGCCGGGCGCCGGGATGGTGGCGAGCACGCGGCCCGTCTCGGGATCGATCTTGCGGATCCCGTCCTCGGCGATCTGGAAGAGATGGCGCCCGTCGAAGGCCGTGCCCGCATCCGCGGCGACGTCGATGGTGCGCACCGTCTCGCCGCTGGCCGGGTCGAAGGCGTTCAGCCTGTCGCCCGACGCGAACCAGACGCGCGCGCCGTCGAAGGCCACGCCGTGCACGGCGGGGGCGTCCGGGAAGGGTCCATACTCGCGGACGATGTCGGCTGCCGTTCGTTTCATCTGACTGTTCCCGCTGCTGTCGTTCGGTCCGATGAAGCTATTCGCTCGGCAGAGGGACCGAGAGTAACAAGGCTGTCGGGAATCCGGGCACGGACGGCACGGTCCAGCGGCGCGCCCGGCCGCGACCGAAGGACTGTACCTTGCCGGCCGCGGCGAGCGCGTCGAGGGCGCGCTGCACCGTGCGTTGGCCGGTTCCGAGCGCCAGCGCGAGGGCGGAACTGGACCAGGCCTCGTCGTCGGCGAGGAGCGCCAGCACCGCCGCATGCCGGTCGTCGACGGGCGGCGCCAGCACGACGACCGCGGCGGTGCCACGCGGGCGCAGCACGAAGCCGCGCCGCGTCGCATGCACCTCGGCCAGCGTCCCGAGCGCGGCGCGGAGCCGCCCGACCTCGACACGGAGCCGCGCGCGGTGCGATTCGTCGGCCACCTTCCCGCCGAAAGCGCGCGCGATGAGGGTCGCCCGCGGCACGTCCGCCGGCCACGCCTCGCCCAGCGCCCGCGCCAGCGCGAACAGGACCGGCCGCCGGCCGAGCGACACGGCCTCCGGCCCCTCGCGGACCATATGTCGGCAGGCGTCGACGACGAGCGCTGGCGAGGCCAACAGGGACTCGACCTCGTCGAGCAGCAGCGGGCGGTCGCCGCCAGGTGCGACACGGCGCGCGGCGGGCAGGTCCAAAGCGCGCGCCGCGGCATCCACCTCGGCGATCAGGGCGGGGATGCCCGCGGCATGCGCGGCATCGGCGGCCCGCGCCAGTGCTGCACGCGCCTCCGCCGCCCGGATGCGCCGGATCGCGATCCCGGCGACGACCAGCACCTGCCCCGCCATCGCAGCCGCAGGGAGCGCGTCGGTCGTACCGCCGGCCAGCATCCGATCGGCCGCGTCGAGGCGCCCGATGAGCAGGAGGCGCCGCGCCGCGAGGTAGCGCGCATGGGCGGCGTTGGCGCGGTCGCCATGCGCCTCCAGGGTCGCGCGCGCCGCGTCGAGGGCCGCTTCCGGCCAGCCCAAATCGCGCGAGACGAGAGCGATCTCGGCCGCCGCCACGGCACAGCGGGCGCGCGCCACCGCTTCGCGCGGACCGAAGGCGCGGGCCGCACTGCGCAGCAGCGCCTTGGCGCGCACCAGGTCGCCGAGCTGCGCCATGGCGATGCCGCGCAGGGCCAGCGCCGGCGCGTCGCTGCGCAGGGCGACCCGGTTGAGGGCGCCGAGCGGGTCGCCCGCTGCGAGGGCGCGGGCCGCGGCCGTGATCAGCGAGTCCATGGCCATCCGCCACTCCCCGCAGGCGTGGACCGCCGTCGGCGACGGCGGCCTGCTATGTCTGCGCCGCGCTCAGCATGCGGCGGAACAGCGGAACGGCATCCGTCAGGTCCGACACCGCCACGCATTCGCGCGGGGTGTGGGCGGTGGTCATGGTGCCGGGGCCGAGGACGACGCAGGGGGCGACGGCCTGGAGTTCGCTGGCGTCGGTGCCGTAGGGGGCGGTGCGCGCCGGCTGGCCGGTCTCGGCGACGGCGTGGCGGATGAGCGGGTGGTCTTCCGGCAGTTCCGGCGGCGTGCCCTCGCGCTTCTCGGTGAGGGCGACGCCGGCGCGCTCGGCGGCGGCGTGCACGGCCGCCTCGATGGCCGACGTGTCGACGTTGCGGCTGCGGCGGAACTTGATGCGCGCGGTGGCCCTGGCGACCGTCACGTTCACCGCCGTCCCGTGATTGTCGACGATCAGGTTGAAGTCGCTGAAGGGCGGGTCGTAGCCCGGATCCTGGAGCGCCGGGTCGCTGCGCAGGCGCTCGGCGATCGTCTTCATCTCCGCCAGGAACGGGATGAGCGCCCAGTTGGCGTTGACGCCCTGGCCGGTGGAGGAATGGGCCTGCACGCCGGTGGCGACCGCGGTGTATTCGATATGGCTGCGGTGGCCGCGCACCGGGGCGAGGCCGGTCGGCTCCGCCACGACAATGCCCTTCAAGTCCAGGGACCTCGCCAGCCGCGAGCGCTGGGCGATGGCGCGGGCGCCCTCCTTCGTCGTCTCCTCGTCGGTGGTGAGCAGCAGGGTGACCGGCACGTCCGCCGGCAGGCCGCGCGCCGCGACGATGCAGGCGGCGACGGGGCCCTTCATGTCGGTGCTGCCCAGGCCGTGCAGCACGCCGCCATCCAGCCGCGGCGTCCATGGCGGGTTCGTCCAGCCGGTGTCCGGCACCGTGTCCATGTGCCCGGACAGAGCGTAGCCGCCGCGCGGCCCGCGGTGCGCTACCAGCACGCGCTTGGCCACGCCGTTCGCGTCGGCATAGTCCAGGCGCTCGATCTCGAATCCCGGCAGCTCCGCCTCGATCCGCTCTGCGACGGCGAGGTTGGAGACGAAGGAGCGGCTGTCGATCGCGACGAGGTCGGCGGCGAGCCGCAGGAGGGCGTCATTGTCTTCGGACATGCGCCGAGCTTCCCTTGCGGCACGGCGAGGGTCAAGCGAAGCTGCTCGCGCCACGAGGGAAAGCCGCGCATGACGGAAACCGCCTATCTCGACCCCGCCTCAGGGAGAACCTATCCGCTGTCCGCGCCGCGCTGGTGCGGCGACGGCGGCGAGCCGCTGCTGCTGACGCCGCTGCCCGGCATCGACCGAGACGCGGTGCGGGCGGGCGAGCGCTCGATCTGGCGCTATGCGGCGGCCCTGCCCTTCGTGCCGGACGACCCGATCAGCATGGGCGAGGGCTGCACGCCGCTGATCCCGCGCCGCATCGGCGGGGCGACGGCGCTTCTGAAGTGCGAGTGGTTCATGCCGACCGGCTCGTTCAAGGACCGCGGCGCCTCCGTCATGCTGTCGCTGCTGCGCGCCCAGGGCGTCGGCCACGTGCTGGAGGATTCGTCGGGCAATGGCGGGGCGGCGGTCTCGGCCTATGCGGCGGCCGGCGGGATGAAGGCGAAGATCCTGGTGCCGGCCGCGACCTCGCCCGCCAAGACGGTGCAGTCGCGTGCGGCGGGGGCCGAGATCGAGCTGGTGCCGGGCAGCCGCCAGGACTGCGCCGACGAGGCGCTGCGCCAGGCGGCGCGGATCTTCTACGCCAGCCACAACTGGCATCCCTTCTTCCTGCAGGGCACGAAGACGCTGGCCTACGAGCTGTGGGAGGATCTGGGCTTCCGCGCGCCGGACAATGTGATCGTGCCATGCGGCGCGGGGTCGAACGTGCTCGGCTGCGGCATCGGCTTCGACGAATTGCGGCGGGCGGGCGCCATCGTGCGAGTGCCGCGCATCTTCGCCGCACAGCCGGCCAACTGCGCGCCGATCGCCCGCGCTTTCCTGGGGCAGGAGCCGGCGCCGGTGGCGCCGACCATCGCGGAGGGCACCGCCATCGCGCAGCCGATCCGCCTGCGCGAGGTGGTCGGCGTACTGAACGAGACGGGCGGCGGTGCCGTGATGCTGAGCGAGGCGGAGATCGCGGCGGCGCTGCTGTCGCTGGCGCGGAGTGGCGTCTATGTCGAGCCGACCTGCGCCCAGGCGGCCGCCGCCTTCGGCCGGCTGCTGGAGGCCGGGACGATCCGCGCCGACGAGACGACGGTGGTGGTGATGACCGGCACCGGGCTGAAGGCGACGCCGCGCATCGCGGAACTTCTGGGAGTGACGATCTGATGGCCGACGCGAACACGGACGCCGCAGCGGGACCGCGCATAGCGCTGCTGGGCTTCTCCATCGAGTGCAACCGCTTCGCCCCGGTCGCGACCCTGCGCGACTTCGAGACGCGCTGCCTGATCGGCGGCGCGGCGATCGTCGCCGACGCGCGCTCCGCCTCGCCCGTCGCCCTGGGCGAGATGCCGGGGTTCGTGACGGCGATGGACGAAGGCGGGCCGTGGCGGCCGGTGCCGATCCTGCTCGCCATGGCGGAGCCGAACGGGCCGGTCGAGCAGGACGCGTTCGACGGCTTCATGGCGCAGTGGCGCGCCGGGCTGGAGGCGGCGGCGGGGGAACTGGACGGGATCTACTGCGTCCTGCACGGCGCCGGGCTGACGACCGGCGACCTGGACCCGGAAGGCACGATCCAGGCGATGATCCGCGAGGTCTGCGGCGCGGTGCCGCTCGTCTGCTCCTACGACCTGCACGCCAACGTGTCGGACCGGATGGTGGCGCTGACCGACGCCTTCGTCGGCTACCGCACCAACCCGCATCTCGACATGCGCGAGCGCGGTGCCGAGAGTGCCGGCCTGCTGCGCCGCCTGATGGCGGGCGAGCGCTTCTTCCGCGCGCACCGCCGCCTGCCGATCGTCGCCCCCACCGTGTCGATGCTGACGGCGCACGGCCCCTATGCCGAGGTGATCGACCTGGGCCAGGAGTTGCAGGCGAACGACGCGCGCATCTGCAACGTGTCGGTGATGGGCGGCTTCGCCTATGGCGACACGCCGTTCAACGGCATGACGGCGATCGTCACCGCGACCGAGCAGGCGGCGGCTGACGCGCTGGCCGACACGCTGGCGCAGGCGGCGTGGGCGCGGCGCGACCGGTTCGTGGCGAACCTGACACCGCTGGACGACGCGGTGGCGAAGGCGCGCGACGGCACGGCGAAGCTGGCCTTCGCCGATGTCGCCGACAATCCGGGCGGCGGCGGGCGCGGCAACACGATGTGGATCCTGGAGGCCTTCCATCGCGCGGGCGTGCAGGACTGCCTGGTCGGCGTGATCCACGACCCCGAACTCGCGGCGGAAGCGCACGGGCTTGGCCACGGAGCGCGGTTCACGGCGCGCTTCAACCGCAGCGTCGATGCGGCCGATCCCTTTTCCAAGCCGTTCAAGGCCGAGGCCGAGGTCGTCGCACTGTCGGACGGCAGGGTGACGGGCCGGCGCGGGATCTTCGCCGGCACGGCGATGACGCTGGGGCAGACCGCGGCGATCCGGCTGGGCGGCATCACCGTGGTGGTGATCTCGATCCGCACCCAGTGCGCCGACCCCGCCTTCTTCGAGCATCTGGGGCTGGACGTCGGCGCGGCACGGTCGGTGGTGGTCAAGTCGCGCGGCCATTTCCGCGGCGGCTTCGACGAATTCTTCGACCACGCCCGCATCGTCGAGGTCGACTGCCCCGGCCTGACCTCGCCGATCCTGTCGCGCTTCGACTGGCGGCACCTGCCGCGGCCGGTCCTGCCGATCGACGCGGAGGCGCGCTGGCCGTAACGGGGCGTCAGGTGGTCGCGGCCGTCCGCAGATAGGCGCCCTGGGCGGCGAGCTTCGCCTGCAGGTCGGCCACGGGCAGATTGCGCGGCGCGACGCCCGCCTGGACACTGAGCGCCGCGGCGACGCCCGCCGCGTGGCCGGTCAGCCAGCATTGCGGGATCTCGCGCATGAAGCTGTGCGTCTGGGCGTCGGTCGAGATGTGCCGCCCGGCGACCAGGAGATTGTCGGTGCGGCGCGGCAGCAGCGCGCCGTAGGGCACCGACACCGCCGGCAGGTTCGGCCCGAGGCTGGGGCTGACGCCGATCTCGTCGTCGAGGATCTGGCCCGACTTCGTCTCCGGCCCGGTCATCCGCTTCACGCCGACGAGGCGGCGGCTGTGCCGGGCGCCGAGCTGCGGCCCGGTCAGCATGATCCAGGCCTTCTCGAACCCCGGCGCGTTGGCGCGGTAGAAGTTCAGCAGGTCGACGACGCTCTGCCGCGACAGCAGTTCGAGCGCCGTCAGGTCGTCGATCTTCAGCACGTCGAAGCCGGCGAAGCGCGGCCCCATGAAGACGATCACGTCGTCGCGCCAGCCGGTCATCGGCAGGATGAAATGGCGCACGCTCTCGCGCCCGCGGCGCATGAACTCCTTGAACGCCGCCGGATCGCCGGTGCGGAAGGCGAGCCAGCGGTCGCTGTCGACGCCGGCCAGCAGCGAGGCGGTGTTGGCGCAGTGATGGATGGTGTCGGTGTCGATGTCGCCCTCGGCATCCTCGCCGGCCGCCGCGAACATGTCGCCGTCGCCGGTGGTGTCGATCACGACGCGGGCGCGCACCGCCACGCGGCCCTGCTTCGATTCCAGGATGACGCCGGTGGCCCGGCCGTCCTCCACCAGAGGGGCGACGACCCAGCTGTGCAGCAGCAGCTCGACCCCGGCGTCGGTCACCATGTCGAGCGAGACGAGCTTCAGCCATTCCGGGTCGATCATCGGCGCCCAGGTGACGACGCCGTGATGCGCCGAGGCGCGCGGCGCCCAGGCGGCCACCGCGTCCTCCTCGCGCGAGCCCCAAAGGCTGCGCGAGGGGCCGCGGATCGCGTCGCGCGGCAGCCGGTCGATCAGCTCCTCGGCGAGGCCGCGGATCAGGTGGTCGCCGTCCCAGCCGGACATGCGGTCGATCCAGATCACCAGGCCGCCGGTCGACAGGCCGCCGAGATGGTTGTAGCGCTCCGCCAGGATCACGTCGGCGCCGAGCCGCGCGGCGGCGATCGCCGCCGTCGTGCCGGCCGGCCCGCCGCCGACCACCAGCACGTCGGTGGTGGCGAAGATCGGGATCTCGCGCGCCGGCTCGCGCAGCGTGCCCAGGCCGCCGCGGTCGCGCCGCTGCACGGTACGGCCCGCATCGAACACCCCGTCGCGGGCGATGCGCTCGGCATTGTCGTCGCTCATCGGATCGCCTCCCCTTCCCGCCCCGGTCAGTCCCGAGGGCCGAGCTGCACGCCGGCCATCTTTTCGTAGAGCTTCACCAGGGCCGAGCTGTCCTCCTTCGCGAGGCCGGCGGCGCGGCCCATCTGGTAGATCTGCTCGGTGATGTTGGCGAGGAACAGCGGGACGCCGAGCGCCTTGGCGAAGGCGGTCTGCAGTTCCTGGTCCTTGTAAGAGATGTCGATGGTGCCGCCCGGCCGGAAGTCGCCGGAGACGTAGCGCGGGGCGCGCATCTCGAAGGCGACGCTGGCGCCGGTGCTCTCGCGCACCACGTCGATCATCGCCTGCGGATCGAGCCCGGCCTTGGCGCCCATGACCATCGCCTCGGCGACCGCCACCGTGCCGACCTGGATCAGCATGTTGTTGACCAGCTTCATGGCCAGCCCCTGGCCGACCCCGCCCATGTGGAAGACGCGCGTGCCGACCGCATCGAAGATCGGCCGGCAGGCCTCGACGACGGCGGCGTCGCCGCCGACGATGACCGACAGCGTGCCGTCGACGGCGCGCGGCTCGCCGCCGCTGACCGGCGCGTCGAGCATCGCCACACCCATCGTCGCCAGCCGCTCGTGCATCGCCTTGGCGGCGAGCGGGTCGATGGTGCTCATGCACAGCACGGTGTCGCCGGGCTGCGCGCCCGCGATGAAGCCGCCCGGGCCGACGATCACCGCCTCGGCCTGGGCCGTGGTCTCGACCATGCAGATCGTCGTCGCCGCCTGCCGCGCCACGGCCATGGCACCGTCGGCGACCGTGGCGCCCATGCCGGCGAAGCGTGCGCATTTTGCGGGGTCGAGATCGTGCACGACCAGCCGCCGGCCGCGCTTCATCAGGTTCGCGGCCATCCCGCCGCCCATCACGCCGAGCCCGACGAAGCCGATCGCGTCGACCCGAGACGATGCGTCCATCCTGCGCTCTCCGCTTATCGTTGCCGGGCACCACGGCTACCGCCGCGACCGCCCCGGACGGTCACGATAGAACGCGGCGCGAGCGCTGTCGAAGGGCGGTCGAGCACGAACGCAGGCGCGTTCGACCTTCGCCTGATGGGGGAAGGCATCCGCGACGGGCTGGGCCGGGGTCCCTCGCCCGTGTCGGTGTTCGCGGCGCGGCCTCGCCTGTATGGTCAGACTACCTGAAACCGAGCATTGCCCGTAGCCGACGCTCGATACCCGCAGACGCCTCCGTACCGGGCGTGGAAGAGGGCTTCGATCCTGTCCGGCAGCGGACGTTCCAAGGCGCATGAGGGTGGTGTTGCAGGATGGCGAAGCTCGTCTTCGGAATGAACCTGTCGCTGGACGGCTATGTGGACCATGAGGGCATGTCCACGGGCCCCGCGCTCTTTGGTCATTGGACAGAGCAGGTGGGCGGCCTGACGGGCAGCGTCTACGGTCGCCGCATGTACGAGATCATGCGCTACTGGGACGAAGACCGGCCCGAGTGGAGCACAGAGCAGTGGGCGTTCGCGGCGGCGTGGCGGCGGCAACCGAAATGGGTGGTCTCGCGCTCCCTGAAGTCCGTCGGCCCCAACGCCACGCTCGTCGCGGACGACGTCGCGGCGGTGATACGCGGCCTGAAGGCTCGGCTCGGCTCGGCTCGGCGGGGGGATCGCCGTTTCCGGGCCGAACCTGGCGGGCAGCCTGACCGCGCTCGGTCTCGTCGACGAATATCGGCTCTATTTCCACCCCGTCGTGCTCGGTCTTGGCACGCCGTTCTTCGCCGGGCAGCGGCCACCCCTCCGCCTCGTATCCGTCGATCGCGTCGGCGAGGACGTGGTCAGGTCGACCTACGTTCGCGCTTGAACGCGCGTCTCGCCGGAAAGACTGCGACGACGGCCGCGCACGCAGGCCGGTCCGCTCACCGACCCGGCTCCGTGTCGGTCACGGTTTGTAGGCGACGGCCTTCACCTGGCAGTAGTGGGAGCGCAGCCACCCGCGGGTCACGCAGAGAGCGTGCATGACCCGGATCGGGAGCACGCGGTTCAGGACGTACCAGTATGGCGGCCAGCGGTGATAGACCGGCTCCGCCGAGATGTCCCGGAAGCCGGCACGCTTCAGCAGATTGCCCAGGTTCGATGGCGACCAGGTGAACAGGTGGAAGTTGATGTCGTCTTCGCTGTATCTCATCGAGACCGATTCGTTGGGTGTCACGAGGACGATCTTTCCACCCGGACGCAGCTTCCGCCGCATTTCGAGCACCACGTCGAGCGGACGGTCGACATGTTCGAGGGCGTGATGGGAGATGACAACGTCCGCCCATCCGTCCTCGACGCGCTCCAACCTGTCGAAGACTCGCAGGCCCTTGCTGCGCGCGTCGCGGGCGGCCGCCTCGTTGATCTCTATGCCGATCTTCTCGCGCGCCGGCAGGCTGGCCAGGATGAAGCCGCCGCCGCAGCCGAAATCGAGCACCCGATCCGTCGCCTTGATCTCGCCCTCGAACTTGAAGCGATCGATGACGGCGGAGAACACTCCGACGTCCCGCTGCATCGCGTAGTAGGCGTCGTCGTAGAACGCGTTCTCCCGGATCTCCGCGTCGAGCATCTCGTCCTCCGATGTCGCGACCGCCCGCCGCAAGTAACCGGGCGCCCGTACGCGGCGCCGGATTGTTCAGGCGAAGGTTCGACCAGTGTATCCGGGCGCGAAGCGGTCGAGGCCTGACCTCAGGGGGTAGCCGGCATCCGCACATCGGCCGGGTCCCCCGTCCGAACGCGGGCCGAGTCACCGTCGAAAGTGCCTCCCGCCCGGCGTCCTCCCGAGGTGAGGTGAGGCCTCGGCCGCCACCGCATGAAGCCCCCGCGCGCGCCGCGCCAAGCCGCGCTACAGTGTCGGCAAAAGAGCCTTCAGGGGATTCGCCATGACCGAGATGTCGCGCGGGCCGGTGACCGGCCGCTGCGTCTGGACGGTGGCAGACGTCGCCGCCGATGCCTCGTGGATCTATCGTTTCTCGCCGACTGAACTGGACGAGCTGGACGGGGCGGCGCGGACGCTGGCGGCGGGGGGCAAGCGGCCGGAGGCGTTCGAGCGGGACGATTTCCCCCTGCCGACGCTGGCGCCGCGTCTGGCCGAACTGCGCCGGGAGATCGAGTACGGGCGCGGCTTCGCGCTGCTGCGCGGCATCGACGTCTCCCGCTACGACATGGAGACGCTGAAGGTCCTCTACTGGGGCCTGGGCACGCATCTGGGCGAGATCATCTCGCAGAACTCGCGGGGCGACCTGCTGGGCACCGTCACCGACATGGAGGCGGGCCGCTATGCGGCGGGCGGATATTACGAGCAGAACGTGCGCGGCCACCGCACCAACGCCTATCTGCCGCCGCACTCCGACAGCTGCGACGTGGTCGGCCTGCTCTGCGTGCGCCCGGCGCAGACGGGCGGCGCCAGCACGATCTCCAGCTCGATGGCGATCTACAACGAGATCCTGCGCACGCGGCCGGAATTCATCGCGCCGCTGACCGAGGGATTCCACTTCGACCTGATCGGCAAGGGCACCCAGGCCGTCGAGGTGACGCGCAACCGCGTGCCGGTGTTCAGCTGGTGCGAGGGCGTCCTGAGCTGCCGCTTCAACAAACAGCAGATCGAGCTGGGTGCGGCGAAGGCGGGCCACCCGCTGACGCCGCTGCAGCAGGCCGCGGTAGATTACGTCGAGGAACTGGCGGTGCGCGACGACTTCCAGTTCGGCATGGCGTTCGAGCCCGGCGACATCCAGCTGCTGAACAACCACACCACCCTGCATTCGCGCACCGGCTATCGCGACTGGGACGCGCCGGAGAAGCGCCGGCTGCTGCTGCGCCTGTGGCTGAACGTGCCGGACGGGCGGCCGCTGGCGCCGGCCTTCGCCGACCGCCTGAACACCGGATCGCGCGGCGGCGTCACGCGCCGGCTCTAGGCCCGAGGCCGGCGGCGCGGGCGCCACTGTACGAACACGGCGCTTCATCTACTCTAGGGCGCGCGGCGCTTCATCTGCTCTGGGGCGCGCGGCGGCGCGACAACGGTGCCGCACGCGATAAGGGAGACAGCGAGGAACGAACCAGGCAAGGCACGCGCAACGCTTCTCGACAAATCATAAGACGAATGGGAGGACGCGATGAGGAAGTGGCTTTCGGCCGTGGCGGCGCTCACCTGCGCCATGGCACCGGCGGGCGCCGGTGCGGCGGACAAGATCGTGTGGGACTGGGCGATCTACGGCGCCCCGCGCGCGGTGACGGCGGGCATGGAACACTACGCCAAGGTCGCCGCGGAGAAGAGCGGCGGCAATTTCGAGATCAAGCTCCATTACGGCGAGTCGATCGCGCCGGCGAAGGAGACCCTGGACAGCCTGAAGGTCGGCGCGATCCACGGCGGCCTGATCGCCTTCGGCTACACGCCCGGCAAGACGCCGCTACTCAACGTGCTCGACCTGCCCTACCTGCCGATCGCCGACATGGTGGCGCTCGAGAAGGTGATGGAGACGATCTACCAGTACGAGCCGGCGAAGGCGGAGCTGGCGCGCTGGAACGCCGTGGCGCTGTCAGGCGCGCTGCTGCCGCAGTACGAGTTCATGGGCACCGGCAAGGCGCCGAAGACGCTGGACGACTGGAAGGGCATGCGGGTGCGCGCCCTGGGCGGCACCGGCGAGGCGATGCGCCTGCTGGGCGCCGTCCCGACGTCGGTCCCGGCCCCCGAGGTCTATAACGGGCTGGAACGCGGCATGTTCGACGCGGCGTCCTTCCCGTTCAGCTACGCCTTCGGCGCCTACCGGCTGCACGAGGTGTCGAAGTGGTACACCTACGGCCTGAACCTGGGCGTCATCCACAACGCCATCACCCTGAACAAGGCCGAGTTCGAGAAGCTGCCGGCGGAATACCGGCAGATCCTGATCGACGCCAAGCCGGGCGCGTACCAGGCACTCCGCGACGCCTATGCCGAGGCCGACGCGAAATGGCTGCCGGTGTTCGAGAAGGCCGGGCTGGAGCGGCTGACGATCACGCCGGAGATGCGCGCGGCCTTCCAGCAGAAGGCGGCACAGCCGGTCTGGGACAAGTGGGTCGCCGACATGGAAGCCAAGGGCCTGCCCGGCCGGAAGACGCTGGACCTCGTGCTGGAGGCCGCCAAGAAGGCTGGCGGCGCCTGAGGGCGCAGCGCCCGCACTGACCCCGGCCGGCGTCCCCAGGGCCGCCGGCCACGGTTCAGTCGGCCACGGTTCAGTCGGCGGCGATCATCCGGGCGATCGGCAGGGCGCCGTCGGCGGGATCGCAGCCGGTCAGATGGTCGAGCAGCGAGCGGGCCGCCGCCGGCAGGGCCCCGACGTCGCGCACGCAGACGAGGTGTGGCCGGACGGCCCATGCCTCGTCCAGCTCGACCTGGTGAAGGTGCATGACCGGCGCCAGCTTCGCGGTGATGCGCTCGGCGGTGAGCGCGATGCCGAGGCCGGCCTCGACCATGCGGCAGGCGGCGTCGAAGCCGCCGACGCGGATGCGCGACCGCGGGGTGCGGCCGAGTTGCCGGGCGGCGGCGCGCATCAGCAGGTCGGTGGCGCTGTCGGCCTCCTGGCCGATGAAGTCCTCGTCGAGCAGGTCCGCGAAGCGGACGCTGCGGCGCGCCGCCAGCCGGTGGCCGCGCGGCAGGACCACGATGAGCCGGTCGGCGTGGAAGGGAAACCATTCCAGCCCCTCGGTGGGCAGGTCGCCGACATAGATGCCGATGTCGGCGACGTTCTCGATCACCGCCCGGACGACGCGCGGGCTGGTCGCCTCCTGGAACTCGATCCGCACCAGCGGATGCGCGTCGACGAAGGTCTTGAGCACATCGGGCAGCCGGCCGAACACGGCCGACTCGGTCGCGTGGATGCGGATGAGGCCCTGGCTGCCGGTCGCGTAGCCGCGCAGTTCGTCCTCCAGCTGATGGGTCCCGCGCAGCAGGCCGCGCGCATGCGCGAGCAGCGCCAGTCCGGCCGGGGTCGGCTCCACGCCGTTGTGCCGGCGATGCAGCAGGCGCACGTCGAACGCCTGCTCCAGGTCGGCGATGCGCCGGCTGACCGCGGAGATCGCGATGCGCTTGCGCTCGGACGCCTTGGCGAGGCTGCGCTCCTCGACGACCGCCACGAAGAGGTCCAACGTCATCAGGTCCAGTCGCGAACTCATGCCGTCGGACTCCCGTGGCGCGGCTCACATATCCTTGAGCCCGTAGACTGCCACGGCGGCCTCGGGCGTGACATAGCCCTGGCGCACGTCCTCGCGCACCTTCTCGGGGTCGCGCTCGGCCACGTCGCCATAGCCGCCGGCCCCCGACAGGCGGAAGCTCAGCACGTCGCCGGCGCGCAGCGTGCACACCTCCTTCGAGCCGAGCGCCACCGTCTCGCCGTCGCGGATCAGCAGGGTCTGCGCCGTGGCGCCGGGGCCACCGCCGAACAGGCCCCAGGGCGGCGTGTCGTGCCGGTCGCCGAGCAGGGTGAGCGTCGTGTCGTCGAGCAGCACCTCGATGTCCTTGCGCATGCCGCAGCCGCCGCGGAAGCGGCCGGCGCCGCCGGTGTCGGGGATCAGGCCGAACTGCCGGACCCGCATCGGATTGATCGTCTCGTGCACCTCGACCGGGATGTTGGCGCAGTTGAAGACCGGACAGAAGGCCTCCGGCCCGTCGGTGTCGACGCGACCGCCATAGCCGCCGATGATCAGGTCGTACATGATCCAGCGCTTGCCGGTGCGCGGATCGACGCCGCCGAAGTTCGGATTGCTCCAGTGCGAGAAGGCGCCCATGGCGCGCTCCGGCAGCACCTGCGCCATGGCGCCGTTGATGGTGTCGAAGATGCGCACCTGGCAGCCGGCGCGCCCACCGCCGGCGGCGGGATACTGAGCGTTGAAGAAGCTGCCCGGCCGCGCCGTCACCTCGATCACCCGCATCACGCCGGAATTCTGCGGCACGTCGATCCCGGCGAAGATGCGCATGCCGAACAGGGCATAGGCGCGCGAATAGTTCAGGTAGCAGTTCAGGCCCGCCGGCACCTGGTCGCTGCTGCGCGAATAGTCGACCAGCATGCGGCCGTCGGTGAAGGTCAGGTCGACCCGGACATGGATCGGTCCGGTGCCCGGGCCGTAGTCGTCGAACCGGTCCTCGAAGCTGTAGGTGCCGTCGGGGATCCGCCGCAGCAGTTCGCGCGCCCGCGCCTCGGAATGGTCGAGGATGGCGTCGGTCACGTCGTCCATCGTCTGGCGGCCGTGCTCGGCGAACAGGGCGCGCAGGCGGGAGACGCCGACGGTGTTGGCGTTCGCCTGGGCGCGCAGGTCGCCGCGCAGCTTCTCCGGCAGGCGGACGTTGCCCATGATCACGCGCAGCAGGTCCTCGTCCCACCGGCCGGCGCGGATCAGCTTCACCGGCAGGATGCGGATGCCCTCGGCGAAGGCGTCCTTCGTTCCCTGCACGCCCTGCGACCCCGGCACGACGCCGCCCACATCGATGTGGTGCGCCGTGTTGACGACATAGCCGATCAGCGCGCGGTCGTCGTCGAACACCGGCTGCATGAAGAAGAAGTCGGGGAAGTGCCCCGAGCCGAGGGCCGCGTCGTTGGTGACGACGACGTCGCCCGGCTCCAGCGTCTCCACCGGGATGTAGTTCAGCATGTTCTGCACGGTGAACGGCATCGAGCCGAGATGGCCGGGCGTGAAGTTGCCCTGGGCGATCATCCGGCCGAACCGGTCGAAGACGGCGGCGGAAAAGTCGTCGCCCTCGCGCACGGCTTCCGAGAAGGCGGTGCGGCGGAGCGCCGTGCCCATCTCCTCGGCGACGGAGATCAGCGTCTTCCAGAGGACGGTCAGGGTGATCGGGTCGACTGGCTGATTGGGCGCGGGGCGCGGTGCGGCCTCGGCGGTCATTGCGGCCTCCGGATCTCGATGACGAGGTGGCCGGCGTCGCCGACCGTGGCGACGTCGCCCGGCAGCACCACGGTCGTCGCTTCGCGCTCCTCGATCAGCGCCGGGCCGCTGACGGCGATGCCCGGGCGCATCGCATACCGATCGACCACGCGGCAGGAGACCTTGCCGCCCAGTTCGGGGAACCAGGCGGCGCGTTCGCGGACGGCCGCGTCCGCGGTGCCGGCCGCCGCGGCTCCAGCCGTCTCCATCGCGGGCCGCAGGCTGCGCCGTGAACCCGCGACGGTCGCCACGACGTACCAGTCGGTCACCTCGATCGCGGCGTCGCGGTCGGTATAGCCGTACTCGCGCTGGTAGGCGGCGAGGAAGGCCTCCTGCATCGCGCCGACATAGGCGGCGTCGACGGGTCCCATCGGCAGGTCGACGCGGATCTCGTAGCCCTGGCCGACATGGCGCATCCAGGCGCTGCGGCTCAGCGCCGGCCGCCCGGCGCCGCGCAGCGAACCCGCCTGGCCGATGGCTCGGCCCTCCAGGTCGGCGAAGATCGCGGCCGCCGCGGGTGCCGCGGCCGGGTCGAGCGGCATGATGCGGGTGACGGCGGCGTCGATCTTGTGGTCGGCGACCAGCAGGCCGAGGGCGGAGCCCACCCCGGCCGCGCGCGGCACGATCACGCGCGGGATGTGCAGCGCCCGCGCCAGCCGGCAGGCGTGCAGCGGGCCGGCGCCGCCGAAGGCGACCAGGGCGTATTTGCGCGGGTCACGCCCGCGCTCCAGCGACACGATGCGCATGGCGCGCTCCATGTTCGCGTTGGCGACGGAGTGGATGCCCCAGGCGGCCTCGTCGGTGGACAGGCCGAGCGGCGCGCCGATGGCCTCGGCCACCGCCTTTTCCGCCGCCGCCACGTCGAGGCGCATGGCGCCGCCGTTGAAATAGTCGGGATCGAGATAGCCCAGCACCAAATTCGCGTCGGTGATGGTCGGCTGCGTGCCGCCGCGGCCGTAACAGGCGGGCCCCGGCACGGCACCGGCACTCTGCGGGCCGATCGCGATGAGGCCGTTGTCGGCGCGCGCCAGGCTGCCGCCGCCGGCGCCGATCTCCAGCAGTTCGATCGCCGTGATGTTGAGCGGCAGGCCGCTGCCGCGGGTGTAGTTGACGGTGTCGACCTCGAAGGTCGGCGTGATCGCCGCCTGCCCGGCGTCGATGGCGCCGAGCTTGGCCGTGGTGCCGCCCATGTCGAAGGTCAGCACGTCTGCGAAGCCCTCGTCGCGGCCGACCTCGGCGCACATCAGCACGCCGGCCGCCGGCCCGGATTCGACGATGCGCACGGCGTATTCGCGGGCGAGGTCGGGCGAGACGAGGCCGCCGTTCGACTGCATGATCGACAGTCCGCCCCCCGAGCCGCTGCCGATGCCGAGGTCGCGCAGCGCGCCGTCGAGGGCGCCCAGATAGCGGTGGACCAGCGGCTTCACATAGGCGTTGGCGACGGTCGTGCTGGTGCGCTCGTACTCGCGGTATTTCGGCGAGATGACGGAGGAGAGGCTGATCGCCGTCCCCGGCAGGGCCTCGGCCAGCAGCGCGCCGACGCGCTGCTCGTGATCGGGATTGGCATAGGCGTGCAGCAGCGCCACGGCGACCGACTCGTAGCCGCCGCCGCGCACGGCGGCGATCGTCTCGTGCAGGTCCGCCTCGTCGAGCGGCGACACGACGCTGCCGTCGAACGCCATCCGCTCGTCGACCTCGAAGATGTCCGCCCGCTGCACCAGGGGCTCGGGCTTCACGATGTGCAGCGTGTAGGTGTCGTAGCGCTTCTGCCGGCCGATCAGCAGGACGTCGCGGAAGCCCTTGGTGGTGATCAGCGCGGTGCGGCTGCCCTTGCGCTCCAGGATGGCGTTGGTCGCCACCGTGGTCGCGTGGATCGCCGCGGACACGTCGGCGGGCGCGAAGGCGCCCTCCCCGATGCGCTCGGCGAGCGCCCGGGCCACCGCCCGATCCGGCGCATCGGGGGTCGTCGGCACCTTCCAGACGTCGAGCGCCCCGGTCTCGGTGTCGAGCAGGACGATGTCGGTGAAGGTTCCCCCGATATCGAATGCGAGCTGCAGCATGCCGTGCCCTCTCCCTGCCGCCCGCTTCGCCTCGGCCTAAAGCGCCAGTTCCTTCTCGACCCCCGTCAGCGCCTTGTCCAGCCGGGCCAGCATTTCGTCGACGCCGGACTCGTCGATGATGACCGGCGGGGAGAAGGTGATGCGGTTGCCGATCAGCCGCAGCACGAGGCCGGCCTCGCGGACGTGGCGCTCGACGGGTTCCATGCTGGGGATGGGGGTGCGGGCGGCCTTGTCGGTCACGAGGTCGAGGCCGGCGATCAGGCCGACGCCGCGCACGTCGCCGACCAGCGGCCGGTCGGCGAACGCCGCCAGCCTGTCCTGGAAATAGGCGCCGACGCGGCGGGAATGGCCGACGAGGTCCATCTCCTCGTAGATCTTGAGCGTTTCGAGGGCAACGGCGGCGGCGACCGGATGGCCGGTATAGGTGTAGCCGTGCACGAAGCTGCCGAGTTTGCGGCTCTGCGCGACCATCGCCTGGTAGACCTTTTCGTTGATCAGCAGTGCCGAGACCGGCATGAAGGCCGCCGACAGCGCCTTGGCGCAGGTCACGATGTCCGGCTTCAGGTCGAAGGTCTGCGAGCCCCACCAGTTGCCGGTGCGCCCGAAGCCGCAGATCACCTCGTCGGCGATGAACAGCACGTCGTACTTCTTCAGGACGGCCTGGATCTTCTCGAAATAGGTCGCCGGCGGCACGATCACCCCGCCCGCCCCCATCACCGGCTCGGCGAAGAAGGCGGCGACCGTGTCCGGCCCCTCCTCCAGGATCATCGCCTCCAGCGCATCGGCCATGCGCGTCGAGAATTCCTCCTCGGTCTCGCCGTCCTCGTGGAAGCGGTAGTAGTGCGGGTTGAGCGTGTGCTTGAACTGCGGCAGCGGCAGGTTGAAGTCGACATGCATGTCGGGCTTGCCCGACAGGCTGCCGGCCGCGACCGTCGTGCCGTGATAGCCGCCCATGCGGCCGATGATCTTGTTCTTCTCCGGCCGGCCCATCGCCGCCTGATAGTACCAGCAGAGCTTGATCGCGGTGTCGTTGGCCTCCGACCCGGAGCACTGCAGCAGCACCTTGGACATCGGCACCGGCGCCAGCTCGATCAGCTTCTCGGCCAGTTCGATGCCGGCCGGATGGGCCGTGCTGCGATAGCTGTGATAGTAGCCGAGCGTGCGCATCTGCCGGGCTGCCACGTCGGCCAGCCGGTCGCTGGCGAAGCCGAGGGCCGCGCACCAGAGGCCGGCGGCGCCCTCGATGAATTCCTTGCCGCTGTCGTCGTAGATGCGGATGCCGTCGCCGCGGACGATGACCGTCGGCCCGTCCTGCTCGTGCTTGGCGAGGTTGGTCTGCGGGTGGATGGCGACCGCGATGTCGCGCGCCTGCAGGGAGTTGGGCCTGATCACGTTCATCGCACGCCTCGCGTCGCCGGCTGTCCACGGGGCCTCGCGGGCGATCCGGCGGGCCTCGGACACGGAACCGCGAGCCTAGCGCCGGACCGGGCGTGCCGGAATGGCCGGTTGGCGAAGCGGCCTTCGCCAACCGAGAAGGCGGGCGGGGCGTTCGCCGGCATGGCGCGCGCCGCGGCGCCGGCTGCTAGCATGGCGCGACCCGCGGGCGCGGGAACAACGACAGCAACGGGATCGGAAACGCCATGGGCAAGCTGGAAGGCAAGGTCGCGATCATCACGGGTGCGGCGGGCGGCATCGGTACGGCGGCGGCCAAGCTGTTCGCCACGGAGGGCGCGCGGCTGATGCTGGTCGACCTGGACGAGGCGAAGCTCGAGGCGCTGACGCGTGCGCTCGGCGAGGAGAGGACTGCTTACGCGGTGGCCGACGTCGCCGACGCGGACCAGGTGAAGGGCTTCATCGCGGCCACGTCCGAGCGCTTCGGCGGCGTCGACATCGCGCTGCTCAACGCGGGGATCGAGGGCAAGGTCGCGCGCATCAAGGACCAGACCGAGGCGGATTTCGACCGCGTCATCGCGATCAACGTGCGCGGCGTCTGGCTGGGGCTGAAATACGTCATGCCGGAGATGAAGAAGCGCGGCGGCGGGTCGATCGTCATGACCTCGTCGACCGCCGGCATCCGCGCCGTGCCGGGCCTGTCGCCCTACATCGCCAGCAAGCACGCCGTGATCGGCCTGATGCGCTCCGGCGCGATGGAGGGGGCCGCGCTGAATATCCGCGTCAACACGGTGAACCCGTCGCCGATCGAGACGCCGATGATCGAGCGCCTGGAGGATGCCGTGAACCCGCAGCGCGGCAACACGAAGCCGATGGCCGACAACACGCCGCTGCGCCGCTACGGCCAGCCGGAGGAGGTGGCGCGCCTGATGCTGTTCCTGTCGTCGGACGACAGCTCCTTCTGCACCGGCGGCGTCTACATGGTCGACGGCGGCGTCTCGGCCGGGCGCAACTGACCGCGCACGCCGCGGGCGGCATTGAGCCGGCGGCGCCCGCGGCCTAGGCTCGGCGGCGACACACGGGGATGGCCAAGCGGGAGACGGGCGATGCTGGCGACACGGCAGTTGGGGAAGAGCGGGCTCAGCGTTTCGCGGCTGTGCCTGGGGACGATGAATTTCGGCGAGCCCGGGCGCGGGCACCAGGGCGACTGGACCCTGCCGATCGACGAGGCGCGGCCGATCTTCAAGGCCGCACTCGACCACGGCCTCTTCTATTTCGACTGCGCCGACGTCTATGGCCTGGGTGCCTGCGAGCAGGTGGTCGGGCAGCTGCTGCGCGAACTGGTGCCGCGCGACCAGTATGTGCTGACGACGAAGGTATCCGGCGCCATGGGCCCGCACCCGAACCAGGGCGGGCTGTCGCGCAAGCACATCATGGTGGGCGTCGACGCCAGCCTGAAGCGGTTGGGGCACGACTATGTCGACCAGCTGATCATCCACCGCCATCCGCACGGCCGCCCCGGCCTGCCGCACGCGCCCATCGAGGAGACGATGGAGGCGCTGCACGACGTGGTGAAGGCGGGCAAGGCGCTCTATCTGGGCGCGTCGTCGATGTTCGCCTGGCAGTTCACCGAGCTGCAGATGACGGCCGAACGGCACGGCTGGACGAAGTTCGTCTCGATGCAGAACCACTACAATCTCATCTACCGCGAGGAAGAGCGGGAGATGAACCCCTACTGCGTCGCGACGGGCGTGGGGCTTACGCCCTGGTCGCCCCTGGCGCGCGGCATACTGACCGGCGCCTACAAGGGCGGCTTCGAGGGCGGCAGCACGGCGCGGTCGCAGGGCGCGGATCGCAAGCGGACCGAAGGCCTCTATCGCGGCGAGATGGACTTCAGGATCGCGGCGCGCGTCGTCGAGGTGGCGGAGAAGCTGGGCCATACGCCGGCCCAGGTCGCCGTGGCCTGGCTGCTGAACAAGCCGGAGGTGACGGCGCCGGTGGTCGGTGTGTCGAAGATCAGCCAGCTCGAACAGCTGGTCGCGGCGACGGAGATCACCCTGGAGGCGGACGACGTCCGCTACCTTGAGGAGCTGTACCGTCCGGTCGAGAACCTGCTCAGCCTCGGCACGTCCTGAGCCCGGCTACATCGCCGTCATGCCGCCGTCGACGAACAGCAGCGAGCCGGTGACGTAGGACGCGTCGTCGGAGGCGAGGAAGAGGATGCAGGACGCGACCTCGTCCGCCGTGCCCGGCCGGCGCAGCATGGTGCGGCCGGCGGCGTCCTCGTTGTAGCTCTCGACGCTGCGGCCGGCCGCGGCGATGCGGCGCGCATGGAAGGGCGTGAAGATCGGCCCCGGGCAGACGGCGTTGGCGCGGATGCCTTCCGGCGAATGGTCGATGGCGAGCCCGCGCGTCAGGCCGGCGATGGCGGCTTTGGCGGTGTCGTACTGGATGGTGTTGCCGCCGGCGGTGACCGAGCGCACAGACGCCACGTTGACGATGCTGCCGCCGCCGGCACGGCGCATGGCGGGAATGGCGCCCTTGGCGCAGTAGGCATAGCTCTTGAGGTTGACGTTCAGCAGCGTGTCCCAGCTCTCGGCGCTGGCATCGACCACCGTCTGGTAGAGGCGGATGCCGGCATTGTTGACCAGGATGTCGAGCCGTCCGAACGCCGCCTCGGCCTCCGCCACGAAGGCCAGCGCGGCCGCCTCGTCGCCGACGTCGGCCGCGGTGAAGCGCACGTCGCCGCCGGCCGCGGCGATCTCCGCCGCGACACTGCGCCCGCGCTCGGCGTCGCGGTCGGCGAAGGCGACGCGCGCGCCCTCGGCGACGAAGCGCCGGACCGTCGCCTCGCCGATCCCCGACGCCCCGCCCGTGACGACGGCGACCTTGCCGCTGAGCCTGCCCATGGGTTCGATCCTCTCCCGGTGGTTTCTTGCCGCCAGGATAAGCAGGCAACGCGATGCCGTATACGCGTGGCCGAACAGGCGTCGATGCGTGGGGCGTCAGGCGGCGAAGGCGGCGACGTCGCTCTCCCGCAGCGACAGGCCGAGGCCGGGCTCGCGGTTGTTGCCGACCGTTCCCCGTTCCGGTCGCGGGGCACCGTCGAACATCATCTGCTCGATGCGCACATGGTCGTGGAACCACTCCATGTGGATCGCCGCGGGCGCGCACAGGCACGGGTGCAGGTGCAGCGACGGCGCGCAGTGCGAGGACAGCGGAACCTCGTGCGCTTCCGCGAGCGCCGCGGCCTTGAGGAAGCCGGTGATGCCGCAGCAGCGCGTCGCGTCGGCCTGCAGCACGTCGACGGCGCCGGCGGCCAGCATGTCGCGGAAGCCCGAGAGGGTGAACACATACTCGCCGGAGGTGATCGCCATGCCCGCCGGCGCGCGGTCGCGCAGCAGGCGCATCCCATCCAGATCGTTCGAGGAGACCGGCTCCTCGAACCAGGTCACGCCCTGCCCGGCCGCCGTCTCGGCGAAGGCGAGCGCGCGCTTGCGCGAGAGGGCGCCGTTCGCGTCGACGAAGAGCGCGGTATCGGCACCAATGGCGGCGCGCGCCACCGCCATCCTATGCGGGTCCGCGTCGGGCGTGCGGCCCACCTTCATCTTCACCGCAAACAGCCCGCTCTCCGCCCAGCCGCCGAGCTGCCGGGTCAGGCGGTCGTCGTCGTATGAGGTGAAACCGCCCGAACCGTAGACGGGGATGGCCCGGCGCGCCCGGCCGATCAGGTCGGCGACCGGGACGCCGAGGATCCTGCCCTTCAGGTCCCACAGTGCCGTGTCGACAGCCGCGACCGCCATGGCGGCGAGGCCGCCCTGGCCGAGATTGCGGACGCGGCCGAGCATCGCCAGCCAGATGCCGTTGATGTCGAAGGCGTCCATGCCCTGGACCGTTCCGGCGAGGACGCCCTCGACGAGCCCGGCCGCCGCCGCGTCGGCATAGGTGTAGCCGATCCCGACCCGTCCGGCGGCATGAACCTCGACGAGCACCATGGTGGTGCTGTCCCAGGCGAGGGTGCCGTCGGACTCGGGCGCATCGGTCGGCACCACGAACACCCGTGCCGCCACCCGCTCGATCGGGGCGCGGCTGTCGCCCGGGCTCACGGCCGCCTCCCTACGACCAGACGCGCTTGAAGGTCTGCCAGAGGATGCCGCTGGTATCCGGGTCGCCCTGGGCGATGGCGGAGGCATAGGACCGGGCCTGCGACAGGGTGATGTGCGGCGGCAGGGTCGGCACGTCGGGATCGACGCGCGCGTCGATCAGGCAAGGGCGGTCGGCCTGGAGCGCCTCGTCCCAGGCGGCACCGACCTGATCGGGCTTGTCGACGGTGATGCCCTGGAGGCCGAGGAGGCGGGCATAGGCGGCGAAGTCCATCGCCGGCACGTCCTGCGTCTTGGGGACCTTCGGCGAATCGGCCATCGCCCGCAGTTCCCAGGTCACCTGGTTGAGGTCGCCGTTGCTGAGGATGCAGACGACGAGACGCGGGTCCGACCATTCGCGCCAGTATTTCGACACCGTGATGAGGTCGGTGATGCCGAGCATCTGCATCGCGCCGTCGCCGACGAAGGCGATCGGCACGCGGTCCGGATAGGCGAACTTCGCGGCAATGGCGTAGGGCATGCCGGGGCACATGGTCGCCAGCGTTCCCGACAGCGAAGCCTTCATGCCGCTGCGGATCTTGATGGCGCGGGCATACCAGTTGGCCGACGAGCCGGAATCCGCCGTGATGATCGCCTTGTCCGGCAGCCGCGAGGAGAGTTCCCAGAAGAGCTTTTCGGGGTTGACGGGGCTGGCCTCCTTGTCGGCCCGCTTGCCGACATCATCCCACCAGTTCGCCACGCGCTTCTCGATGTCGGCGCGCCAGGAACGGTCCTCCTTGCGCTTCAGATAGGGGATCAGGCCGCGCAGCGTCGTCGCGGCATCGCCGGCCAGCGCCATGTCCATCGGGTAGCGGATCGACAGCATGGTCGGGTCGAGGTCGATCTGCACCGCCTTGGCCTGTCCCTCCTTCGGCAGGAATTCCGAATAGGGGAAGCGCGACCCGATCATCAGGAAGGTGTCGCAGTGGCGCATCATCCAGTCGGACGGTTCGGTCCCCAGCAGCCCGATGGAGCCGGTGACGAACGGCAGGTCGTCGGGCAGCGCCGCCTTGCCGAGCAGCGCCTTGGCCACGCCGGCGCCGAGCAGGTCCGCCACCTGCACCACCTCGTCCGCCGCTTCCATGGCGCCGGCCCCGATGAGGATGCCGACCTTCCCGCCGTCGTTGAGCAGGGCCGCGGCGCGCTTCAGGTCGTCCTCCATCGGGACGGCCCTGGGCGCGCTGAAGCCGATGCCGCTGTGAACGGTGCCGTGGGCGTGCGGCGGCGTCTCCACCGCCTTCGCCTCCTGCACGTCGTTCGGCACGATGATGCAGGTGACGGTGCGGCGCGCCTTGGCGATGCGGAAGGCGCGGTCGATCAGGTGGCGCATCTGCACCGGCGCCATGCAGGTCTCGACATAGTCCGAGGCGACGTCCTTGAAGAGCGTCTGGAGATCGACCTCCTGCTGGTAGTTGCCGCCCATCGCGGCGCGCGCCTGCTGACCGACGATCGCCACCACCGGCTGGTGGTCGAGCTTCGCGTCGTAGAGGCCGTTCAGGAGGTGAATCGCGCCTGGCCCGGACGTCGCCATGCAGACCCCGACCTCGCCGGTGAACTTGGCATGGGCGCAGGCCATGAAGGCCGCGCTCTCCTCGTGCCGGACCTGGACGAAGCCGATCCTGTCGTCACGCCCCATGGCGGCCACGAGGCCGCCGATACCGTCGCCGGGATAGCCGAAGACGCGATCGACGCCCCATTCGGCCAGACGTTCGAGGGTGAAATCGCCGACGGTCTTGGCCATCGCAGCTTCTCCTCTGCTCGGAAAGTGTCGGGTCGCAGCCGGCGGGCCCGTTCCGGGCGCGACGCCGCAGCGGCCACCGCTCCCCGTGAAATCGCGTGGCGGGCGGATCGTTCCGACCGGAATGCAGATGATGAGAAGTTTCTGGCCGGCCGCCGAACCGATCGCGGCTCCACGCATTGCTCCGACAAGCGACGACCGTCCGTCCACTCGGGAGAGCGAAGTGCAGGAGCGATCCGTGCCGGCCGCGCGTCGAACGCCTTCCCCGCAGCGGGCGCCGCCCGCGGCGAGACCCGCCCCGCAGCGGGCGCAGCCGCGACCCCGTTCCGGGACACTGCTCGAACTGGCCGGCCTGGCGCTGGCGGGCGGGGCACTGCTCGGCATGGCCGCGGCCGGTTCAAGGCAACACCGGCAGGCGCAGCGTCCTGCGCGGCCGGCCCGCCGGGCTGCACAGGGGGCGGCACTGGTGGCCGCGAGCGTGCTGGCCGACAGCGCGATGGAACATTTCCGCGGCAATTTCCGCAACCGCGCGATGCTGACCGCGCCCGCTGCGTCCAGCGCCGCAGTCGCCGCCGCGGTCGCGACCGCCGCCTCGACCGCGGCGCCGGCGGCACGGCGCGCGGCCTTCGCTTTCGCGATAGCCGCAGGCCTGATCGGTATCGGCTTTCACGTCAGGAACCTGCTCGGCCGCCCCGGCGGCCTGTCGTGGAACAGCCTCTTCTATCGCGCGCCGTTCGGGGCACCGGGGGCGCTCGCGATCGCAGGCGCACTCGGCCTGACGGCGGACGGCTGGCCGCGCACGGCGGCCATGCCCGGCGGCGACGCCGAACGGTTGGCCGGCATCACCACGCTCGGGCTGCTGGGCGTCTCCGTCGAGGTCGGGCTGCTGCACTTCCGCGGCGCCTTCCACAACCCGCTGATGTACCTGCCGCTGGCCGGCCTGCCCACGACGGGTCTCGCCGTCGCCGCAGCCGCCGCGCGGCCGGGCGCCGGGACGCTGGCAGCGGCGCGCGCGATGCTCGGCGTCACCACCGCGCTGGCCGTCGCCGGCAGCGGCCTGCACGCCTACGGGGTGTCGCGGAACAGCGGCGGGTTCGCCAACTGGAGCCAGAACCTGTTCCAGGGTCCGCCGATCGCGGCACCGCCGAGCCTGGCGGGACTGGCACTGGCGGGATTTGCGGCGCTCGACCTGATCGAGGGGCGTCGAGGACATGAGGGCCAAGAATACGAAGGCCGAGGACGCGAGGACCGTCATGGCTGAAGAACCTTTCCGCAGTTCCTATCCGCGCTACGACGTGCTGGAGAAATGGGATTCGCCCTCGTGGAACGAGGCCACCCGGCGCGCCGTCGACGACCGCCTGCACAACGTGCCGCCGCGGCGGTTCTTCAGCGAGCGCGAGTACGCGCTCCTGACGGCGCTGGTCGAGACCGTACTGCCCCAGCCGGAGCGTGCACCGCACGAGCGGATCCCGGTCGCGGCCTTCATCGACGGCGTCCTGTACGAGGATCGCGGCAACGGCACCCGCTTCGCCGACGCCCTGCCGCAGCGTGAGGCCTGGCGGCGCGGCCTCGCCGCCATCGCCGCCGAAGCCGAGCGGCGGCACGGCCGCGCGTTTCCGGACCTGCCGGGGCCGCTGCGGACGGCACTGCTGAAGGCCGTCGACGCCGGCGAGGTCGACGAGACGCTGTGGGAGGGCGTGAAGCCGCGCCGCTTCTTCCGCGACGTGCTGCTGAAGGAGGCGGTGAAGATCTACTACGCCCACCCTTCTGCCTGGAACGAGATCGGCTTCGGCGGGCCCGCCGCGCCGCGCGGCTATGTCCGCCTGGGCCCCGACCAGCGCGACCCGTGGGAGGCGCGCGAGGAGCGGCCGCCGCAGCCGCTGGGGAGGCAGGAATGAGCGCCGTCGTCTCCGACGCCGAATTCCGGCCGCGCGCGACCGACGGCCGCGCTCCGAACGTCTTCCGCCTCGGCGAATGGGTGCCGATGGCGACCTACCCGGAGGACGAGGCGGTCGATTTCGCCATCGTCGGCACCGGCTGCGGCGGCAGCGTGCTGGCGGCAAAGCTCGCCGCGGCCGGCCACTCCGTCGTCGCCTTCGATGCCGGCGCCTTTTACCGGCCGCTCGAGGATTTCGCCTCGGACGAGCGCGAGCAGGAGAAGCTGTACTGGCTGGACGAGCGCATATCCGGCGGCGACGACCCGATCGAGCTCGGCTCCAATAATTCGGGCCGCGCCGTGGGCGGCACCACCGTGCATTTCCAGATGGTGACGCTGCGCTTCCGGCCGGAATGGTTCAGGTCGCGCAGCCTGCTCGGCTACGGCCACGACTGGCCGGTCGACTGGCGCGAGATGTGGAACTATTACGACGCGGCCGAGGACGCGATGAAGATCGCCGGCCCGCTGCGCTATCCCTGGGGGCCGCCGCGCGGGCGCTACCCGTACCGGGAGCACGAGCTTTCGGCCTCGGCCCTCGTCCTGGCGCGCGGCGCCGAGGCGATGGGTGTCGATTGGTGCGCGACGCCGACCGCCTCGATCTCCGCGCCGCGCGGCGAGGCCAATCCCTGCGCCTATCGCGGCTTCTGCAAGATCGGGTGCGCCACGAACGCCAAGCAGTCGATGCTGGTCACCTACGTGCCCTGGGCGATCGAGGCGGGTGCGGAGATCCGCGACCTGGCCATGGTCGGCCGGATCGAGACCGGCCCGGACGGACGGGCGACCGGCGTCCACTATCGGCGCAACAGCCGCTGGCGCTTTCAGAAGGCGAAGGCCGTGATCGTCGCCGGCTATTCCGTCGAGACGCCGCGACTGCTGCTCAATTCGGCCTGCCCGCGGCATCCGGACGGTCTGGCGAATTCGTCCGGCCTGGTCGGCAAGGGCCTGATGGTGCACGCCAACCACGCCGTCTGGGGCGTGATGGAGGAGGAGATCCGCTGGTACAAGGGCCCGCCGTCGCTGGCCGTGTGCGAGCACTGGAACTACGAGGACGCCGGCAAGGACTTCTTCGGCGGCTATGCCTTCATGAGCCAGGGGCCGCTGCCGACCGACTTCGCCACATCGCTGGTCTCGAACGAGGGCGTCTTCGGTCACGAACTGCGCAAGTGGATGGGCCGCTACAATCACATGGCCGGCCTGAAAATCGTCGGCGAGACGATGCCGCAGGAGACGAACCGGGTCGAACTCTCCGACGAGACCGATGCGCTCGGACTGCCGATCCCGAAGGTCACCTACGCCTACTGCGACAACGACCGGAGGTTGGCGGCGCACGCCCAGGACTTCATGGGCCGCACGCTGGAGGCCGCGGGCGCGCGGGATCTCTTCAGGACCTCGGGCACGGCGCACCTGATGGGCGGCTGCCGGATGGGCGAGGACCCTGCGACCAGCGTCGTCGGGCCGGACGGTCGGTCCTGGGACATCGACAACCTCTTCGTCTGCGACGGCTCGCTGTTTCCGACCGGCGGCGGGGTCAACCCGTCGCTGACGATCGTCGCCAACGCCCTACGCATCGCCGACCGGATCCGGGACCTCGCCGCGCGCGGCGACCTGCGCTGACCCCTCACGAGGAAGAAGAATGACGGAGGAAGAACGATGAAGTCGAAACTGATCCATGCCGACGGCCAGCGGACCTTCGCCCTCGTCTTCGACACCGGCGACGAGGTGGTGTCGTCCCTGTCCGACTTTGCCCGACAGCAGGGACTGTCGGCCGCCCGGTTCACCGGCCTCGGCGCCTTCAGCGACGTGGTGCTGGGCTATTTCGACTGGGAGAAGAAGGATTACGAGAGGATCCCGCTGACCGAACAGGTGGAGGTGGTGTCGTTCGTCGGCGACGTGGCGCTGGGCGACAAGGGGCCAAAGCTGCACCCGCATGTCGTCGTTTCCAAGCGCGACGGCAGCGCCTGGGGCGGCCACCTCCTGGAGGCGCATGTGCGGCCGACGCTGGAGGTCGTGCTGACCGAGGCGCCCGCCCACCTGCACCGCCGCCACGATCCCGAGAGCGGCCTGGCACTGATCCGGCTCTGAGGAGGAGGCCATGACCGCCATCGGCAAGACGCGCTGGGCGATCGCCGAGGGCTTCATCCCGTCCGCGAGCACCGGTAGCGGACGGGCGTTCGAGAGCCACGAGACGGTGTGCATCCTGAACGCCGGCGACCGCGACGCCAACGTCCGCATCACCGTCTTCTTCGCCGACCGGCCGCCCGCCGGCCCCTACGCCGTGCGCGTGCCGGCGCAGCGGACCAGCCACGTCCGCTTCAACGATCTCGACGACCCCGAACCGGTGCCCCGGGACACCGACTATGCGAGCGTCGTCGAGTCGGACCAGCCGATCGTCTGCCAGCACACGCGACTCGACTCCCGGCAGGCAGAACTCGCCCTGCTGAGCACGGTAGCCTGGGCGGCGGATTGACCTCCGCTTCGGGTCAGTTCGGCTTCAGGCCGCCCAGCAGTGTCGGCAGAAGCTCCGAGACCGTGGGATGAATGGGCACCGCCCATTGCAGCGTCGTGTAGGGCTGGTCGGCGTTCATCATGTCGAGGACGCCGTGGATCGCCTCGTCGCCGCCGGTGCCGAGGATGGCGGCGCCGAGGATGCGCCTGGTCTCGGCGTCGGCGACGATCTTCATGAAACCCAGGGTCTCACCCTTCTCCACGGCGCGGCCGACGCGCGTCATCGGACGCTCGGCGGTCAGAAGCGGGCGGCCGGTCTTGCGTGCTTCCGCTTCCGTCATGCCGACGCGGCCGAGCGGCGGGTCGATGTAGAGCGCGTAGCCGGGGATGCGGTCGGTGACGCGCCGCGTCTCGCCGTCGAGCAGGTTCGCCGCGACGATCTCGAAATCGTTGTAGGCGGTGTGGGTGAAGGCGCCGCGGCCGTTGCAATCGCCCAGCGCCCAGACGCCGGGCACGGACGTGCGCAGCTGGTCGTCGACCGGGATGTAGCCGCGCGCGTCAGTGGCGATGCCGGCCCGGTCCAGGCCCAGATCGTCGGTGTTCGGGCGACGGCCGACCGCCAGCAGCACGTCGCTGCCGATCACCTCCGGCGCGCCGGCGGTGCAGTCGACCCGCACCCCGACGCCGCCGGGCGCCGGCGCGAAGGCGATGCATGCGGCGCCGGTGCGCACTGCGATCCCCTCCGCCTCGAGGATCTCGCGGATGGCGGCGGACACGTCCTCGTCCTCGCGCGCGACGAGGCGGGGGCCGCGCTCGACCACCGTCACCGCCGCGCCGAAACGCCGGTACATCTGCGCGAATTCCAGGCCGATATAGCTGCCGCCGACGACGACGAGATGGTCCGGCACCCGGTCGAGATCGAGGATCGAGGTGTTGGTCAGGTAGGGGACGTCGTTCACGCCCGGCATGTCCGGGACCAGCGCCCGGCCGCCGACGTTCAGGAAGATCCGGGGCGCCGTCAGGAGGGCGTCGCCGACGCGGATCGTCGCCGGCCCCTCGAAGCGGGCATGGCCGCGCAGGACCGTGAGCCCGTCCATGCCGCCGAGCCAGCGCTCGACGTTCGTCCGGGCGTTGGTCGCGACGGTGCCCGCCCTGTCGCGGACCCGGCGCATGTCGACGCCGACCGCGCCGGGGATCGTGACGCCATAGTCGGCCGCCCGGCGCGCGAGGTGCGCCGCATAGGCGCTGGCGACGAGCGCCTTCGTCGGCATGCAGCCGGTGTTCACGCAGGTGCCGCCGAACAGGTGCCGCTCGACCAGCGCCACGCGCATCCCGGCGGCGGTCAGGCGGCCGGCGAGCGACGGCCCCGCCTGGCCCGCACCGACCACGATCGCATCAAATGCTTCGCTCATGACAGGCTCCCTACGATGATTGCCGCGGCGGCACCGGATGACGCGGCATCGTGAACTGGATTGTCGACACACCCGCCGTCGGAAACGGGCGGGCCACCGCTCCCGCGAAGTCCCATGCTGACCCCGCTGCCGGTGTTGATCCAGGTGACGGAATCGGCTCTCCATCATGCGCACCGCCGCGCCACGAGGCGGCCCCGAAACCGCAGCGATCATCGTGTCGGACTATGCCTATGATGGGGCACAATCCGGAGACAAAAACCAATCCACCACGCGGTGTCCGGAAGGGGAGGGTGCGGAATGAACACAGACCAGAAGAAGGTCGCCGTCGTGATCGGGGCGACGTCGAAGTGGCAGGCGGACGGGCGGAACACGCGGCTGGCGCACGGACGTGCCGTCGACGACGCGGACCTGCCGGTCGGCGTGCGCTGGGGCATCGGCGGGGCGGTGGCGCAGAAGTTCGCGCGCGAGGGGTTCTTCGTCGTGCTGACGACGCGCACCGCCGCCAACGCCGCCGGCCTGGAGCGCGCGATCCTGGACCAGGGCGGCGCCTGCATGACGGTCGAACTCGACCTGGTGTCGGAAGCGTCGATCGCGGCGGCCTTCGGGAAGATCCGCAGCGAGGCGGGCGATCCGCACGTGCTGGTCTACAATGCGGGCTATCTGGAAGGCCGCGACCTGCCGCCGGAGAAGGAACTTCTCGAACACATCCCGGTCGAGATGTTCGACACCGCCCAGCATATCGCCAGCCGCGGACCGTTTCTCGTCGCCAAGGAGGTCCTGCCGGCGATGCGCGAACGGGGTGCCGGCTCCTTCTTCTTCACCAACAATGCGAGCTCGCTGCGCGGGCGCAAGCGAATGACGGGACAGTCGCTCTACTATCCCCGGGTGATGATGCGCACCCTGGCCCAGGTGCTGACCGAGGAATATTCCGAGCACGGCGTGCATGTGGCGAACATCGTCGTCGACGGCCTGATCGACTCGCCCGGCACGCGGGCGCTGCCCAAGGCGCAGAGCAACCCCGAGATCGTGATGAACCCGGTCAGCATCGCGGACGCCTTCTGGTACCTGCACACCCAGGACCGGTCGTGCTGGACGCACGAACTGCAGCTCACGCCCTTTTCGACCAAGCCGAGCTACTGACCCTTCGCCGCCGGCGCACGCGCCGGCGGCTTGCGCGCGGGCGCGGCGCGTGGATTGATCCCGGGCTGCGCGCCCGGTCCCTTCCGACCCGACGCGCCTGCGATCGGGGGACGTCGGGACAGATGGACACATACGACTATATCGTCGTCGGGGCGGGTTCGGCCGGAGCGGTGGTGGCGAACAGGCTGTCGGCGGACCCGCGCAACAGGGTGCTGCTGCTCGAGGCCGGGCCCGCGAGCCACCCCTGGTCGCACATCCCCGTCGGCTACGCCAAGCTGGTGAACAATCCGGCGGCGAACTGGCTCTACAGCTCGGAGCCCGAGGCGGGAACCGGCAGCCGGCGCCTGCCGGTGCCGCGCGGGCGCATCCTCGGCGGATCCAGCGCCATCAACGGCCTCGCCTTCGTGCGCGGCCAAGCCCAGGACTTCGACGGCTGGGCGCAGATGGGCAACCAGGGCTGGAGCTATGCGGACGTCCTGCCCTTCTTCAAGCGAATGGAGCGCTACGAGGGCGATGGCGACGACGCGTTCCGCGGGCGCGACGGGCCGTTGCGCGTGACCAACCCGGCGCCGCGCGAACCGCTCTACGCCGCCCTGATCGAGGCCGCGGGCCAGATCGGGATCGTCCACAACCCGGACTATAACGGCGCCGTCCAGGACGGCATCGCGATGAGCCAGGCGACGATCGCGGCCCGCCGGCGCATGAGCACGGCGCGCTGCTATCTGGATCCGGCCCGCCGGCGGCCGAACCTGCGCATCGAGACGGGGGCGCTCGGCCAGGCGCTGATCCTGGAGGGGAGCCGCTGCGTCGGCGTCCGCTACACCGTGGGGGACCGGTCCGAGGAGGCGCGCGCCGGCCGCGAGGTCGTCGTCAGCGCGGGCGCGATCAATTCGCCGCAGCTGCTGGAACTGTCCGGAATCGGCCAGGGCGACCGGCTGCGCAGCCTGGGCATCGAGGTGCGGCACGCGCTGCCCGGCGTCGGCGAGAACCTCCGCGACCATTACGCGCCGCGCACGCGGTGGGCCGTCGGCAGGAAGGGCGTCACATTCAACGACACCGGCCGCGGCCTGGGCCTCGTCGGGCAGGCGCTGCGCTATGCCCTCTACGGGCAGGGCATGCTCTGCATGGTGGCGGCACCGCTGCGCGCCTTCGTGCGCTCGCGCGAGGGACTGGAGGCGCCGGACGTGCTGCTGGGCTGGGTGCCGATGCTGACCGAGGCCGGGCCGAAGGGCCCGCGCATCTCCCGCCAGTCGGGCATGACTTGCTACGCGCACGCCATGCGGCCGGAGAGCAAGGGCCATGTCCACATCGTCTCGGCCGACCCGCGCAAAGCCCCGGCGATCACCTTCAACTTCCTGTCGTCACCGGCCGACGCCGACCTGACCGTCCGGGCGATCCGCATCGCGCGCAGCGTGATGACCGCCCCGGCCCTCGCCCCGTTGCAGATCACCGAACTGGCGCCGGGCCCGTTGAACAGCGACGACGAGATCCTGGACTGGGCGCGGCGGGTCGGCGAGACGACCTACCACCCGACCGGGACCTGCCGGATGGGCAGCGACCCGCTGGCGGTCGTCGATGCGCGCCTGCGGGTTCACGGCATCGCGGGATTGCGGGTCGCGGACGCCTCGATCATGCCGACCCTGACGTCGGGCAACACCAACGCCCCGTCGATCATGATCGGCGAGAAGGCGGCCGACATGGTGCTGGCCGACGCCGCCTGAGCCGGAAAGGAAAGGGCCGGCCAACCGGCCGGCCCCCTGTTCCATACGCGTCGGCGTGCCTTATTCCGCGGCCTGCGCCATCGGCGGCGGCTCGATTTCCGCCAGGATCTTCGGCGGCGACATCGGCAGGCTGTAGAAACGGTGGCCCAGCGCGTCGTAGACGGCGTTCGCGACGGCCGAGAGCACCGGCACGAGCGGCACCTCGCCGACGCCGCGCACGCCCTGCGGATGCTTCGGGTTCGGGATCTCGAGCATGACCGCGTCGAGCATCGGCAGGTCCGAACAGACCGGCATCCGGTAGTCGAGGAAGCCCGGGTTATCGACCTTGCCGTTCTTGTCGTAGATGTATTCCTCGCTGAGCGCCCAGCCGATGCCCTGGGCGACGCCGCCCTGGATCTGGCCTTCGACATAGCTGGGATGGATCGCCCGGCCGACATCCTGGAACGCAGTGTAGCGCACGACCCGCACCGTGCCGACCTCGGGGTCGACCTCGACGTCGCAGATGTGCGTGCCGAAGCCGCCCTCGGCGCCCGTGGTGTTGAGCTGGGCGCCGGCGCCGATCGGGCCGCCGGTGGCGTTCGCCTTGGCGGCGATCTCCGGCAGGGTCAGCGGCGGGAACTTGCCGGCATTGTCGCTGACCGGCCGCGCCTCGCCGTTCTCCCAGACGACCGCTTCCGGATCGATCTTCCAGATCTTCGCCGCCCGCTCGCGCAGCTGGGTGATGACCTTCTCGGTCGACTGCGTCACCACGATGGCCGAGGCGAAGGTGACGCGGCTGCCGCCGGTCAGGTTGCTGAAGCCGACGGTGCTGGTGTCGCCGATCAGGACCGAGACCTTGCGGTAGTCGATGCCGAGCAGTTCGGCCGCGATGTTGGCGGTCGAGGCGCGCGAGCCGCCGACGTCCGGGTGGCCGGTGATGACGATGACCGTGCCGTCCTCGGCGATGTTGACCTGGGCGCTCGATTCGCCGCCGGCGTTGAACCAGTAGCCGCTGGCGACGCCGCGTCCCTGGTTCGGGCCGAGCGGCGCCTTGTAGTGCGGATGCTCCATCGCCGCCTTGAGCGTCTCGACATAGCCGATGCGCGGGAAGGTCGGGCCGTAGGCCGCCTTCGTACCCTGCTTGGCTGCGTTCTTCAGCCTCAGTTCGAGCGGATCGATCTTCAGCGCCTCGGCCAGCTCGTCGAGCACGCACTCGGCCGCATAGGCGCCGATCGGCGCGCCGGGCGCGCGATAGGCCGCGACCTTCGATCGGTTGGAGACGACGTCGTAGCCCAGCGCGTGGACGTTGGGGATGTCGTAGGGCGTGAAGGCGCAGCCGGCGGCGCCGCGGATCGGCGAGCCCGGGAAGGCGCCGGCCTGGAGGTAGAAGGTGCCCTGGGCGGCGACGATCCGGCCGTCCTTCGTGGCACCCATCTTGACCGTGCTGTAGGCGCCTGAGGTCGGGCCGGAGGCGCGGAACACGTCCTCGCGCGACATGGTCATCTTCACCGGGCGGCCCGACTTGCGGGCCAGGATCAGGGCCACCGGCTCCAGATAGATGATCGTCTTGCCGCCGAAGCCGCCGCCGATCTCCGCCGGGATGGCGCGGATGTCGCTCTGCGGCAGGCCGGTCAGGTAGGCGCACATGGCGCGCACCATGAACTGGCCCTGGCTCGAACTCCAGATCGTCGCCTTGCCGTCGGGCGACACGCTGACGAGGCAGGCGTGCGGCTCGATATAGCCCTGATGCACCGGCGCGGTGTGGAAGCTCCGCTCGATGATGACGTCGGCTTCGGCGAAGCCGGCATCGATGTCGCCGAGCTTATGCTCCAGCGTGCCGGCGATGTTCGACGGCTTGCCCTCGAACTGCAGGAAGTCGTGCAGGATCGGCGCGTCGGGCTTCATCGCCTCCTGGACGTCGATCACCCAGGGCAGCACCTCGTAGTCGACCTCGATCAGTTCGAGCGCGCGGGCGGCGATGCTCTCGGTCGTGGCGGCGACGGCCGCGATCGGGTGGCCGGCGAACAGCGCCTTGTCGCGCGCCATCACGTTGCGCGCCATCCAGCGCATATCCTGGATGCCCAGCATCACGGACTTGTCGACCGGGAAATCGACGATGTCCTGGCCGGTCATGACCGCCTTGACGCCCGGCAGCGCCGCCGCCTTGGACGTGTCGATCGACTTGATGCGGGCATGCGGATGCGGGCTGCGCAGGATCTTGCCCCAGATCATGCCCGGCATCGTGCTGTCGGCGGCGTAGGCGGCGCGGCCGGTCACCTTGTCCGCGCCGTCCGGGCGGATGGTGCGCTTGCCGATCCACTTGTTGTCCTGGCTGGTCATGCAGTGCCTCCCCTCATGTCCGCAGCCGGATCCAGGCCGTGCGGACAAACGTGTCGTAGCGTGACGAGTCGGCGCGGCAATTCACGTCCAGGCCGGCCGAACAGGATGCCCAGAGGCTACGTCGATAGACGGGATCAGAACAGCCCCCTTCGCACAGGCGTAGCGAAGGGGGCAAAGGCCGAGAACGAGAGCGTGGCCGCCCGCTGCCTACGATCCCGACGCGATGCGCAGGATCGTGCTGCCGCTGCCCCAGCCACGGGTTTCGGTTACGGCGTAGACGGCGCCGTCCGGCCCGACCTTCACGTCGCGGATCCGGGCGTCGAGGGGGACCCGCTCCTCCGCGGCGACGCGGTCGCCGTCGAGGTGAAGGATCACGAGGCCCTGACTGACGAGGCCGCCGATGAGCAGGGCGCCCTTCCACTCGGGTATGGCGTCGGCGGTGTAGAGGGCCATGCCCGAGGGGGCGATGACCGGATCCCAGTAGTAGATGGGCTGCTCCATGCCCTCCTTCGCGGTGATCCCCTGGCCGACGGGCCGGCCACCATAGGTGAGGCCGTAGGTGATGACCGGCCAGCCGTAGTTCTTGCCGGCTTCCGGGCGGTTCAACTCGTCGCCGCCCTTCGGTCCGTGCTCGACGAGCCAGAGCCGCCCGTCGGCGTCGACCACGGCGGACTGCACGTTGCGGTGGCCGTAGGACCAGATCGCGGGCTGCGACGAACCGGCGAAGGGATTGTCCTCGGGAATGGAGCCGTCCGGGTTGATCCGGAACACCTTGCCGAGGCCGGACGACAGGTCCTGCGCCTGGTCGCGAATCGGCGTGTCCGAGCGCTCGCCGACGGTCACGAAGAGGCGGCCCTGCGGGTCGAAGGCGAGGCGCGAGCCGAAATGCTTGTCGCCGTCATAGGCGGGTGTCTGGCGGAAGATCACCCGCACGTCCTGCAGGGTGCCCGAGTTGCCCTCCATCTTGAGGCGCGCCCGCGCCACGCTGGTGCCGTTGCCGCCGCCGTCGCGCGGCTCGGCATAGGAGAAGAAGATCGTGCCGCTCTGGGCGAAGTCGGGCGCCAGAGCCACGTCGAGCAGGCCGCCCTGGCCGTCCGCGTCGACCTTCGGCACGCCCGCGATGGCCTCACCGGCCGCGCCGTCGCGGGCGACGATGTGCATGTCCCCCGCCTTCGCCGTGACCAGCATGCGCCCGTCCGGCAGGAACTCCATCGCCCAGAGCCGCGGCAGGTCGTCGGCCACCGTCTGCGTGGTGACCTTCGCCGGCCGGGCCGGCTGCGGCGCGCGCGTCTGGTTCTCGAAGGCCGGCTGCTGACCGGGCGCGTTGGGCGGCGCCGTCACGACCGACGGGCGGCTGCCGGCCTGGGACGTCTGGGCGAAGGCCGGCGCCGCCGCCAGCATCGTCGTCACGAGCAGGGGAAGAACGAACTGTCGCACGGGAAATCTCCAGGAGATTGAGAGGCGGCCCCAGCCGATCGGTCATGGTTGGGAGACCTGGAGCGCGGGTGCCGAGTCTCAACCCTCGCCCTGCGCCGGGAGGCCGCCCCCGTTCCCACCGCCGCTCCTTTTGTCCGGATCTGGCGCCGCCCCCCCAAGGCGCTGTACCCTCACCGGCAGACAAGAAGTAGAGATAGCGAGGGAGCGGATGCAGTTCGCGTTCACCGACGAGCAGGTCGAGTTCCGGTCGATCCTGCGCCGATTCCTGGAGGCCAAGTCGCCGCCGACGGCGGTGCGCCGCCTGATGGAAACCGAGGACGGCTACGACAGGGCGGTCTGGCAGCAGTTGAGCGGCGAGCTGGGCCTGGCAGGGGTGCACATCCCCGAGGAATATGGCGGCCAGGGCTTCGGCTTCGTCGAACTCTGCATCGCGCTGGAGGAGATGGGCCGGTCGCTGCTGTGCGCGCCGTTCTTCTCGACGGTGGCGCTGGCCGCGACGGCGATCCTCAACGGTGCCACCGAGGACGAGAAGCGCCGGCTCCTGCCGAAGATCGCCGCGGGCGAGACGCTCGCCGCCCTCGCCTTCACCGAGGACGACGGGCGCTGGGACATGGGCGCCACGCAGACGACGGCGACGGTCGCGAACGGCGGCTACCGGCTGGACGGGGTGAAGTCCTTCGTGGTCGACGGGCACGTCGCGGACCTGATCGTCGTGCTGGCGCGGGCGCCGGGATCGCGGGGGACCGACTGCCTGTCGCTGTTCGCCGTGGCGGGCGACGCGCCGGGCCTGGAACGCCGGGCCCTGAAGGTGATGGATCCGACGCGCAAGCAGGCGCGGCTGACGTTCAAGTCGGTGCCGGCCACGCTGATCGGCACCGAGGGCGGTGCGGCGGCTGGTTTCGCCAAGACCCTCGACCAAGCGGCCGCGTGCCTCGCCAACGAGATGGCGGGCGGCACCGGGCGCCTGCTCGAAATGTCGATGGACTACGCCCAGATGCGCGTGCAGTTCGGCCGCCAGATCGGCTCGTTCCAGTCGCTGAAGCACAAGGCGGCGGACATGCTGATGGAGGCCGAGATGGCGAAGTCGGCGGCCTATTACGCCGCGTCGGCCGCGGCCGAGAACAGCGCCGACTTTCCGGCGGTCGCCTCGCTGGCCAAGGCCTGCGCCGCCGAGACCTACATGCAGACCGCCGTGCACACGATCCAGATCCACGGCGGCATCGGCTTCACCTGGGACCAGGACTGCCATCTCTGGTTCAAGCGCGCGAAATCGTCCGAGGTGATGCTGGGCGATCCCGCCTATCACCGCGAACTGATGATGCAGCGCTGGCAGGCCTGAGGAGGCACGAACGATGAGCGAAACGACCGCAGACACCGTCCGCGCCGAGGTCCGCAGCTGGCTGGAGGCCAACTGGGACCCGAACCTCGGCCTCGTCGAATGGCGCAACCGGCTGATCGATTCCGGCTGGGGCGCCCCGACATGGCCGACCGAGTGGTACGGCAAGGGCTACCCGGATTCCATCGGCCGCGTCGTCGACGAGGAATTCGAGCGCATCGGCGCCGTGACGGTGGCGCGCACGGGCATCCGCAATCTGGCCGCGGCGACCCTGCTGGCGCACGGGACGCAGATGCAGAAGGAGAAGTTCCTGCGCCGGATCCTGACCGGCGAGGACACCTGGTGCCAGCTCTTCAGCGAGCCCGGCAGCGGCTCCGACCTCGCCGGCGCCACGACCCGCGCCGACTTCCAGGGCAACAAGTGGGTGATCAACGGCCAGAAGGTCTGGACGACGAGCGCGCACCACGCCCAGTACGGCCTGCTGCTCGCCCGGACCGACTGGGACGCGGTGAAGCACAAGGGCCTGAGCTTCTTCGTGCTCGACATCGAGCAGCCGGGCGTCTCGGTGCAGCCGCTGCGCCAGATGAACGGCCACGCCTCGTTCAACCAGGTGTTCTTCACCAATGCCGAGATCGCCCCGGAATTCATCGTCGGCGAGCCCGGCGAGGGCTGGAAGATCGCGACCACCACGCTGATGCACGAGCGCCGCGGCGCCGACGGTCTGCGACGCGCCGCCATGGCCTCCAAGCGGCCGGAACGCTGCTACGCGGAAGAGGCCGAGGAGATCGCGCACCAGCTGGAGCCCTACAAGTGGTACCCGCAGCGCATGGGCCGGGTCGACCTGGTGATGCAAAGGGCGCGCGAGACCGGGAAGATCGACGATCCGGCGGTGCGCCAGGAGATCGCCCGGCTGCTGACCCTGGCGAAGACCGCCGAGTGGACGGCGCTGCGCTCCCGCGCGGCACAGGCGCAGGGGCGGCCGCAGGGCCCGGAGGGCTCGCTCGGGAAGCTCGCCGCCAGCGTCGTGGCGCGCAAGGCGAACCAGGTGCACACGATGATCTCCGGCGCGGACGCCATGTTGACCGGCGAGGACAGCCCGATGGGCGGCGTCATCGCGGAGATCCTGGTCTCGACGCCCGCCATCTCGATTGCCGGCGGCACCGACGAGATCCAGCGCAACATCATTTCCGAACGCATCCTGAAGCTGCCGAAAGAGCCGCGCACGGATGCCGACCGCCCGTTCCGCGAGGTGCCGCGCAACGTCGTGACGTGACGCGGCCTCCCGCGTCCGGCAACGGGCGCGGGCCGATCGCCGAACAGAAGGAAACGCAGGAGTTGGCAGGACATGGCCACGGCGCTTGAAACGAAACCCGACGCTCGCGCGGCGTCGGCGCTCGACCACGACGTCATCGTCATCGGTGCCGGCATCTCCGGCATGTACCAGCTGCACAAGCTGCGCGGGCTGGGCCTCAGGGTCCGGGTGTTCGAGGCCGGCACCGGCGTCGGCGGCACCTGGTACTGGAACCGCTATCCCGGCGCGCGCTTCGACTCCGAGAGCTATTCCTACGGCTATTCCTTTTCGCAGGAGCTGCTCGACGAGTGGGACTGGACCGAACACTTCGCGCCGCAGCCGGAGACCGAGAAGTATCTGAACCACGTCGCGGACAAGTTCGATCTGCGTCGCGACATCCAGTTCCGGGCGCGCGTCGCCTCGGCGGTCTACGACGAGCGCGGCCGATCCTGGACGGTTACGCTGGAGGACGGCAGCCGGCACACCTGCCGCTTCCTGGTGACCGCCGTCGGCCCCCTGTCGGCGCCGACATTCCCGCGGATCGAGGGACGCGACAGCTTCAGCGGCGAGGCCTATCACACCGGCCTCTGGCCGAAGGAGCCGGTCAGCTTCGAGGGCAAGCGGGTCGCGGTGATCGGCACCGGTGCCACCGGCGTGCAGGCGATTCAGGAGATCGCCAAGACGGCCAAGCACCTGACGGTGTTCCAGCGCCGGCCGAACTGGTGCACGCCGCTGCACAACGGGCCGATCACGCCGGAGGAGATGAAGGAGATCCGCGCCGGCTATCCCGACATCTTCCGCCGCTGCCGCGAGACGGCGGCCTGCTTCGTCCACACGATCGACCCGCGCGGCACCTTCGAGGTGACGCCGGAGGAGCGCGAGGCCTTCTGGGAGGAGCTCTATGCCGGGCGCGGCTTCGGCATCTGGCAGGGCAATTTCCGCGACATGCTGGTCGATCGCGAGGCGAACCGGCTGGCCTCCGACTTCGTCGCGAAGAAGATCCGGCAGCGGGTGAAGGATCCGGCGGTCGCGGAGAAGCTGATCCCGAAGGACCACGGCTTCGGCACCCGGCGCGTCCCGCAGGAGACCCACTATTACGAGGTCTACAACCAGCCCAACGTCGAACTGGTCAGCATCCTGGACACGCCGATCGAGCGGATCACGCCGACCGGCGTGGAGACGAGCGACCGGACCTTCGAATTCGACCTGATCGTCTACGCCACCGGCTTCGACGCCATTACCGGCAGCCTGGACCGGATCGACATCCGCGGCACCGGCGGGCAGAAGCTGAAGGAGAAGTGGCGCGGCGCGCTGACCACCTTCGTCGGCGTGATGGTCGACGGCTTCCCCAACATGTTCATGGTGGTGGGCCCGCACACGGCGCTCGGCAACATCCCGCGCAGCATCGAATACAATGTCGAATGGATCAGCGATCTGCTCGAATACATGCAGAGGCGCGGACTGACCTACGCGGATGCACGGCCCGAGGCCGTCGAGCGGTGGACCGCGTTCGTCGTCGAGAAGGGCGAGGGCCTGCTGTCGAACGAGGTCGATTCCTGGATGACCGGCGTCAACCAGAACGTCGAGGGCAAGCAGACGCGGATCATCGCCCGCTACAGCGGCACCGCGCCCGACTACAGGCGCTGGTGCGACGAGGTCGCCGAAGGCGGGTATCGCGAACTGGCCTTCGACTGACGGGACCTTCGGGCACGACGGCGTCGGGCGGCACGGGGCTTGCTTAACCCGCTGTGCCGGTCCGGCCCCGAGCCGGGACGCACGCGTTAGAGTCACAGCCGGGATGATGCCGTCATGCCAGCCTATTCGCTCGGAATCGACATCGGCGGCACTTTCACCGACATCGTCGCCTACGACCACGCGTCGGGGCGATCGCTCACCCACAAGGAGCTGACGACGCCGGACGACCCGGCGAAGGGCGTCATCACCGGCATCGTCCGGCTGTTCGACCGCGAGGGCCTCGCCTACCGGGACGTCAGCCGCGTCGTGCACGCGACCACGCTGTTCGCCAACGCGCTGATCGAGCGCAAGGGCGCGGCAACGGGCCTGATCACCACCGAGGGCTTCCGCGACGTCCTGGAGATCGGGCGCGAGCGTAAATACGAGCTCTACGACATCTTCATCGAGATGCCGAAGCCGCTGGTGCGGCGCGGCCTGCGGATGGAGGTCGCCGAGCGGATGGCGCCGGACGGCACGCCCGAGATCCCGCTCGACGAGGCTGGCCTGGTCCGGCAGGCACAGGCGCTGGTCGATGCCGGCGTGGTGTCCGTCGCCGTGATGTTCCTGCACGCCTATGCCAACCCGGCGCACGAGCGCGCCGCGCAGGCGATCCTGCGCGAACGGTTCCCCGGCCTGTTCGTGTCGATCTCGTCGGAGATCGCGCCGGAGATCCGCGAATTCGAGCGCGCCTCGACGACCGTCGCGAACGCCTACATCAAACCGATCGCCGACCGCTATCTGGACAATCTGGGCCGCGAGATCGCCGCACTCGGCATCGGCGCGCCACTGTTCATGATGCTGTCGAACGGCGGCCTGACCCATGTCCGCGAGGCGAAGCGCACGCCGATCCAGCTGCTTGAATCCGGCCCGGCGGCCGGCGCGCTCGCCGGCGCCTTCTTCGGCGACCGCAGCGCCGCCAAGTCGGTGCTGGCCTTCGACATGGGCGGCACGACGGCGAAGCTGAGCGTCGTCGACGACGGCGAGCCGCTGATCGGCTACAGCTTTGAGGCGGCACGCGAGAAGCGCTTCATCGAGGGCAGCGGCCTGCCGATCAACATCTCGACGATCGAACTGATCGAGATCGGCGCCGGCGGCGGCTCCATCGCCCATCTCGACAGCCTGGGCCTGCTGAAGGTCGGCCCGCAGAGCGCGGGCTCGCAGCCGGGGCCGGCCTGCTACGGCCGCGGCGGCAGCGAACCCACGGTGACCGACGCCAACCTGCTGCTGGGCTATCTCAACCCCGACTTCTTCGCCGGCGGCACCATCGCGATCAGCGCGGAGGCGGCGAGCGGTGCCATGCAGAAGATCGGCGCGGCGACGGACATGTCGCCCGTCGGCGTCGCCTGGGGCATCCACAACGTCGTCAACGAGAGCATGGCGAGTGCGGCGCGCGTGCACATCGCCGAGCGCGGCAAGGACCCGCGGCGCTATGCGCTGCTGACCACCGGCGGCGGCGGTCCGCTGCACGGCTGCGAGGTCGCCCGCAAGCTGGGCATCAAGCGGATCGTCTGCCCGCCGGGCGCCGGCGTCGCCTCGGCCCTCGGCCTGCTGGTGGCGCCGGCGCGCGTCGACCGGGTGTCGACCGTCGCGGCCCCGCTGGCGACCATGGACTGGCCGGCGTTCGAGGCCGCCTATGCGACGCTGGAGGCCGACGCGCTGTCGGTCATCCGCGACACCGGCATCGACCCGGAGACGGCTGAGGTCACCCGCCTCGCCGACCTGCGCTATATCGGCCAGGGCTTCGAACTGGTGACGGCGCTGCCGCCCGGCCCCTACGGCCCCGGCGCGCTGGCCGGCATCATGGCGGCGTTCGAGGCGGCCTACCGCGCGGTGTTCTCGCGCACGCCGCCCGGATCGGTCGAGGTGGTCAACATCCGCGTCTCGGCACGCGCACCCGCCGGCGGGGCCGACCTGCAGGTGCGGGCACCAGACGGCGCCACCCTGGCGGACGCGCTGAAGACCTCGCGCCCGGTCTATTTCGGCCTCGCCGGCGACTTCGTCGCGACGCCGGTCTACGACCGCCGCCTGCTGGGCGCGGGCAGCGACATCGCTGGACCGGCCGTGATCGAGGAACCGGAATCGACGCTGATCGTGCCGTCGGACGGGCGGCTGGTCGTCGAGAATTCGGGCAATCTCGTCGTCACGCTGGGCTGAGGGGCGCGCCATGGACCGCCGCTCGGACCGCACGCCGTTCGACCCCGCCACCTTGGAAGTCGTCTGGACGCGGCTGATCTCCGCCGTCGACGAGGCCGCGGCGGCCCTGGTGCGCACCGCCTTCTCCACCGTCGTGCGCGAATCCTACGACTTCTCCTGCGTCATCACCGACGTCGAGGGCCGGTCGATCGCCCAGGCGACCGAGAGCATCCCCGTGTTCATCGGCACGCTGCCGCGCACCGTGCGCCACATGCTGCAGGCGTTCCCGCCGGAGACGCTGTCGCCCGGCGACGTGCTGATCACCAACGACGCCTGGATGGGCACGGGCCACCTGCCCGACGTGAACGTCGCCAAGCCGATCTTCGTCGGCGGTCGCCTGGTCGCCTTCGCCGCCAGCACGGCGCACGCGCCGGACATCGGCGGCCGGTCCGGCCAGAACTACATCCGCGACATCTTCGAGGAAGGCCTGCAGATCCCGATCATGAAACTGATCGATCGCGGCGAGGTCGACGAGACCATCGTCGCCGTCATGCGCGCCAACGTCCGCGCCGCCGACGACGTGCTGGGCGATCTCTGGGCGCAGGTGACGGCACTCGACGTGGTCGAACGGCGCCTGACCGTGCTGATGCAGGAATACGAACTGACCGACCTCGGCCCGCTGGCCGAGGAGATCCAGGGCCGGTCGGAGGCGGCGATGCGCCGCGCGATCGCCGCCCTGCCGAACGGCACCTACCGGCACAGCCTGACGACGGACGGCGCGCTCGAGCCGGTGCGGATCGAGACGGCGGTGACGATCACCGACGACGAGATGATCATCGATTTCGAGGGCTCGTCGGCGCAGATCGACGGTGCGGCGATCAACGTGCCCTTCTGCTACAGCTACGCCTTCACGGTCTATGCGGCTAAGTGCATCCTCTCCCCCGACATCCCCAACAACGAGGGCGCCTTCCTGCCCATCGTCGTGAAGGCGCCGGCGGGCAGCATCGTCAACAGCCAGTTCCCGACCTCGGGCGGCTCGCGCAACCAGGTCGGCCACTTCCTGCCGGTCGGCGTGTTCGGCGCGCTGGCCCAGGTCGTGCCGGACCGGGTGATGGGCGCCAGCGGCTCGCCGTTGTGGAGCATCAAGCAGTCCGGCGTGACCGAGGACGGCCGACCTTACGCCAACCTCTTCTTCTTCAACGGCGGCATGGGCGCCAGCCACCGGCGCGACGGCGAGAACTGCCTGTCCTGGCCGAGCAACGTCTCCAACTCGCCGGTCGAGATGATCGAGCGCCAGGCGCCGATGCGCGTGACCAGGAAGCGCCTGCGCGAGGGGTCCGGCGGCGCCGGAACGCATCGCGGCGGGCTGGGCCAGGAGATCGTCTTCGAGATCCTGTCGCCGACGCCCATCGTCGTGACGTTCGGTGCCGATCGGACGCGGGTCGCGGCCGAAGGGGTGGCCGGCGGCGCACCCGGCGCGCTGGGCGCCACGCTGATCAACGGCAAGGCCGTCGATGCGAAGGAGACCTACACGGTCCACCGCGGCGACACGGTCTCGCTGCTCACGCCGGGGGCCGGCGGCTTCGGCCCTCCCGAGCGGCGAGCGCCGGACGCCGTGCTGGCCGACCGTCTCGAAGGCTATGCGGGAGCCGGGGAATGAGCGCACGCGTGGACGATACGGCCGCCGGGCCATCCCACGCGGCGCCCTTCGACGCCGCCACCCTGCAGATCCTGTGGGGCCGCCTGATCTCCGCCGTCGACGAGGCGTCCGCCGCCCTCGTCCGCACCGCCTTCTCGTCGGTGGTACGCGAATCCTACGATTTCGCCTGCGTCGTCACCGACGCGCGCGGCCACCTCGTCGCCCAGGCGACGCAGAGCATTCCGTCCTTCATCGGCACGCTGCCGCGCACCGTCCGTTGGTTCCAGGAACTCTATCCGGCCGAGAAACTGACGCCCGGCGACGTGCTGATCAGCAACGACCCCTGGCACGGCACCGGGCACCTGCCCGACATCAACGTCGTGAAGCCGATCTTCCTGGGCGAGCGGCTGATCGGGTTTGCCGCGAGCACGGCGCACGCCCCGGACATCGGCGGCCGTACCGGCTCGCTGGAGATGCGCGACATCTACGAGGAGGGATTCCAGATCCCGCCGATGAAGCTCATCACCGGCGGCAAGGTGAACCAGAGCCTGGTCTCCCTGCTGCGCGCCAACGTGCGCGCACCCGACGACGTGGTGGGCGACCTGTGGGCGCAGATCACCGGCCTGGACATCATCGAGCAGCGCACCCTGTCGCTGATGGAGGAGTACGGCTTCGCCGAACTGACCGCACTCGCCGACGAGATCCACGACCGATCGGAGGCGGCGATGCGCGCCGCCATCGCCAAGGCGCCGCGGGGCACCTGGCGCTATGCCGTCACCGCCGACGGCGGCCCCGTGCCGATCGAAATCCGCATCGCGGTCAGCTTCACCGGCGAAGAGGTGGTGATCGACTTCGAGGGATCGTCCGGCGAGGTGGCGGGCATGAACATGAACGCGGTCTACGCTTACACCTATGCCTACACCTCCTACGGCGTGAAATGCATCCTGGCGCCCGACCTGCCGAACAATGACGGCGTCTGGCGCCCAATCGTCATCAAGGCGCCGGAGGGCAGCGTCCTCAACCACCGCTTCCCTATCGCCGGCTACTCGCGCCACATGGTCGGCCACTATCTGCCCCTGTCCGTCCTGGCGGCGCTCGCCGAGGCGCTGCCCGACCGGGTGATGGCGCCGTCCGGCACGCCGGTCTGGAACGTCAAGGTCTCCGGCGTCGACGACGCCGGCCGGTCCTTCGCCTCGCTGCTGTTCTTCAACGGCGGCATGGGCGCCAACGCCAGGCGCGACGGGGAGAGCGTGCTGAGTTGGCCGAGCAACATCTCCGGCGTGCCGGTCGAGTATATGGAGCGCTCGACGCCCTGGCGGATCCGCTACAAGCGCTACGCCGAGGGCTCCGGCGGCGCCGGCGAACAGCGCGGCGGGCTAGGCCAGGAACTGATGTTCGAGTCCCGCTCCGAGCGTCCGCTGAACCTGCACTTCTCCGCAGGCCGGTCGTCGATCGACCCCGAGGGGATCTGCGGCGGCGGCCCCGGCCGGCGCGGCGAACTGCGGATCAACGGCGCGGCACCGCTCGATCCGTCGAAGCCGTACCGGCTGCTCAACGGCGACACACTGTACCTGCGCACGCCCGGCGGCGGCGGCTTCGGCGATCCGGGGCGACGTGCGGCGGACCGCACGGAAGCCGACCGCACCGAGGGCTACACCGGTAGCGGAGGAGCGGCGAACGGGACATAGACGCCGGCAACGGCGCACGAAGGAGGAGCCGCCCCCGCCAATCACCGTACAGAGCGATGAGGGGGTCGAGTCGATGCCGAAGAAAATGTTGCGCGTGCTCGCGGCGGTCGCGGGCGTGCTGGCGCTGTCGGGCCAGGCCGTCACGCCGGCCGAGGCCAAGCCGAAGCAGGTGACGCTGTTCACCGGCCCGGTGAATACCAGCTTCTACATCATCGGCGGCTATATCGCGACGGCGCTCAACCGCGAGGGCGTGCCCGCCAACAGCGAACTCGGCGCCGCCCTGACCAACATCATGAAGGTCGCGGCGGGCGACGGCGAGATCGGCTTCACCTTCGCCGCGGCGGCAGGCATGGCCTACAACGGCGAGGCGCCGTTCCCCCAGAAAGTGAGCGGCTTCAAGGCGCTGATGACGTTCCAGCGCAACGGCACGCACGTGGTCGTCTCGGAGGCGAGCGGCGTGAAGACCGCAGCCGATCTGAAGGGCAAGAAATTCTCCGCCCAGGCCGTCGGCAACATGTCGCAGACCGCCTTCAAGCATTTCCTCGAGGGGCACGGCCTGAAGGAGAGCGACATCGACCTCGCCGTCGGCGGACAGCAGTTCGGCGCCGACGGCACGAAGGACCGGCGCTTCGTCGGCTTCGCCGCGATGAGCGCCTATCCGGGGCCGGTCTTCCTGGATGTCGCGACGTCCGTGCCGGTGCGCTTCCTCGGCACATCCGACGAGGTGTTCGCCAGGATCCTGAAGATGAACGCCGGCTACCTGCGCACGGAGATCCCGGCGGGCACCTATCCGGGCCAGACGGAGACGGTACCGACCTTCGGAACGGTCGCGATGATGGTCGTGCCCGAATCCATGCCGGCCGACGACGCCTATTTCATCCTCAAGACCTTCGCCGGGGACTTCGAGACGTTCAAGGGCATCTCGGCGACGCTCAAGGAACTCACCCCCGAGATCACCGCGGTGGCACCGGGCGTGCCGCTGCATCCCGGGGCCGAGCGCTTCTGGAAGGAGATGGGCGGGCTGAAATAGGCCCTGGCAGCAGCAGCCTGATCGTCCGGGAGAAGTGCCATGGCCGATGCCTCCGCCTATGCCGACGCCCACGCCGCAAGCCACGCCGACCCGCACGTCCGGCTCCGCTCCGATCGTGAGGTGCTGCCGGTCGCCGTGCCGGCCTTCTTCCGCGCCTTCGACCTGAAGCGGTTCGTCGCCCTGCTCGCGCTGGCGATGTCCGGCTACCAGATGGTGACGGGCTATATCGGCGAGCCGGTGCCGGAGATCCACCGGCCGGCCCACCTGCTGTTCGCGCTGTCGATCCTGTTCCTCGGCCGCGACCGCGAGGCGCGGACGGCGCTCGGCAGGCGGGCGAAGGCGGTGTGGGACTGGGCGCTGGTCGGCATGCTCGTCGCCTCGACCTCCTATCTCTTCCTCAACGTCGGCTACGTCCAGACGCGGCTCACCTACATGACGCCGCTGACCAACCTGGAGATGGTCCTGTCGGTCGGCCTGATCATCGTCATCCTGGAGGCGGCGCGCCGGGCGATCGGCTGGTTCCTGGTCATCCTGACGCTGCTCTTCTTCGCCTACGCCATGTTCGGCAACCATCTGCCGGCGCCGTTCTGGCACCGCGGGTTCTCGGTCGAGCGCATCATGGACCTGATGTACTTCACCAACGAGGGGCTGTTCGGCTCGCCGCTGGGGGTGACGGCCAGCTACATCTTCCACTTCATCCTCTTCGGCGCGATCCTGGTCGCATCCGGCGCCGGCGACTTCTTCACCGATTCGGCGAACGCGCTCACCGGCCGGCTGGTCGGCGGGCCGGCCAAGACGTCGGTGGTCTCCAGCGCCTTCATGGCCACCCTGTCCGGCACCGCGGCGGCCAACGTGGTGACCACCGGCTCCTTCACCATCCCGGCGATGAAGCGCGCCGGCTACAAGCCGGAGTTCGCCGCCGGCGTCGAGGCGGTGGCCTCGTCGGGCGGCCTTCTCACACCGCCGGTGATGGGTGCGACGGCCTTCGTCATGGCCGAGATGACCGGCATCTCCTACGTCGACATCTGCATCGCGGCGATCCTGCCGGCGGTCCTCTACTATGTCGCGACCTATGCGACGGTCGACCTGGAGGCGCGCAAGCTGCGGCTGCGGCCGATGGAACAGGCCGACATCCCGAAGCTGTGGCCGGTGTTCAAGCAGCGCGGCTACCTGCTGGTGCCGCTGTTCGCGCTGGTCTACTTCCTGGTCGAGGGCTACACGCCCGTGGTCGGCGCGATCTGGTCGATCTTCAGCCTGGTCTTCCTGCTCGTCCTGCTCGACCCGGAGAACCGGCGCCGGATCCTCCAGGTGCTCTGGGCGGCCTGCACCGAGGCGCCGCGCATGATGGGCCAGATCGCCGTGGCGGTCTCCATCGGCGGCATCCTGGTCGGCATCATCACGATGACCGGCATCGGGGTTCGGCTGAGTGCCGTCATCCTGGACGTCGCACACGGCAACCTGTTCTTCATCCTGGTGCTGACGATGATCTTCTCGATCATCCTCGGCACCGGCATGCCGGCCACGGGGGCCTACATCGTGCTGGCGCTGCTCCTGGCGCCGGGGATGGTGGCGCTGGGCGTGCCGCTGCTGGCGGCGCACATGTTCATCTTCTACGGCGGCTGCAAATCCAACATCACGCCGCCGGTCGCGATCGCCGCCTTCGCCGCCGCGGCGATCGCGGGGACGAAACCGATGCGGACGGCCTTCGTCTCGTTCCGCATCGGCCTGTCGGTCTTCATCCTGCCGTTCCTGTTCGTCTACTCGCCGGAACTGCTGGGCCTGACCGACAGTATCGCCGACATGGCGTGGCGCTTCTTCACCGCCGGGATGGGCGTCACGGCCTTGTCTGTCGCCTGCGTCGGTTGGCTCCTCGTCCCCCTCGGCTGGCCCGAACGCGCCCTGGCCGCCGCCTGCGCGGTGACCTTCATCTTCCCCGGCGCCCTGATGGACACGATCGCCCTCGGCCTGGCGATCCTCCTGGTCGGGTGGTGCCAGTTCCGGCGGACCCGCGAAAGCGCTGACGTCCTGCTGGCGGCGGGGGAATAGACCGGCCGCCGCGGGCCGAGCCTGTGGTCATTCTGGACACCCGGGGACCTGGAGCGCTAAAAGCGGGGGCTTTCATCCATCTGGAAAGCGACCAAGATTCAGCACCTGCCGTACGCAGGCTGAGCATTATGGAAGCACCCCGCATGGCGACCGCGAACGACATCCGCAAGACGTTCCTCGACTATTTCGCGAAGCACGGGCACGAGCCCGTGGCCTCGAGCCCGCTGGTGCCGCGGAACGATCCGACGCTGATGTTCACCAATGCGGGGATGGTGCAGTTCAAGAACGTCTTCACCGGCGCCGAACACCGGCCGTATAGCCGCGCCGCCACGTCGCAGAAGTGCGTGCGCGCCGGCGGCAAGCACAACGACCTGGAGAATGTCGGCTATACGGCGCGGCACCACACCTTCTTCGAGATGCTCGGTAACTTCTCCTTCGGCGACTATTTCAAGGAGACGGCGATCGAACTGGCCTGGAACCTGATCACCAAGGAGTACGGCCTGCCGGCCGACAAGCTGTTGGTCACCGTCTATGCCGAGGACGAGGATGCGGCGGCACTGTGGCGCAAGATCGCCGGGCTGCCGGATCAGAAGATCATCCGCATCGCCACATCGGACAATTTCTGGGCGATGGGCGACACCGGGCCGTGCGGGCCCTGCTCCGAGATCTTCTACGACCATGGCCCGCACATCCCGGGCGGCCCGCCCGGCAGCCCCGACGAGGACGGCGACCGGTTCATCGAGATCTGGAACCTGGTCTTCATGCAGTTCGAGCAGGTCACGCGCGACGAGCGCGTCAACCTGCCCAAGCCGTCGATCGACACGGGCATGGGCCTGGAGCGCATCACGGCGGTGCTGCAGGGCAAGCACGACAATTACGACATCGACCTGATGCGCGCGCTGATCGAGGCGTCGGCGGAGGCGTCCGGCACGCCGCCCGACGGCCCGCACGCCGTGTCGCACCGGGTGATCGCCGACCACCTGCGCGCCTCCAGCTTCCTGATCGCCGACGGCGTCCTGCCGTCGAACGAAGGACGCGGCTACGTGCTGCGCCGGATCATGCGGCGCGCCATGCGCCACGCCCACATCCTGGGCGCGCGCGATCCGCTGATGTGGCGGCTGGTGCCGGCGCTGGTCCGCCAGATGGGCGACGCCTATCCGGAGTTGCACCGCGCCAACGCGCTCATCGCCGAGACGCTGAAGTTCGAGGAGGAGCGGTTCAAGCAGACGCTCGACCGCGGCCTGCGCCTGCTCGACGAGGCGACGGGCACGCTGCCCGAGGGCGGCAAGCTGGCCGGCGAGGTGGCGTTCAAGCTGTACGACACGTTCGGCTTCCCGCTCGACCTGACCCAGGACGTGCTGCGCGGCCGCGGGCTGGGCGTCGACACCGAGGGCTTCAACGCGGCCATGGAGAAGCAGCGCGAGGATGCCCGCAAGGCCTGGGCCGGTTCCGGCGAGGCGGCGACGGAAGCCGTATGGTTCGACCTGCGCGAGCGGCTGGGGGCGACGGAGTTCCTGGGCTATGCCGAGACCGCGGCCGAGGGCCAGGTGAAGGCGCTGCTGCTCGACGGCAAGGAAGTGGCGCGGGCCGAGACGGGTGCCGAGGTGGCGATCATCGTCAACCAGACGCCCTTCTACGGCGAATCCGGCGGGCAGGTCGGCGATACCGGCGCCATGTTCACGGCCGAGGGCGCCGAGATCGCGATCCGCGACACCCAGAAAAAGGTCGGCGACCTGTTCGTTCATTCCGGCACGGTCACGCGCGGCGCGCTGGCGGTGGGCGATGCGGTGGAGATGCGGGTGGACGCCCAGCGCCGCGACGCGACCCGGCGGCACCACAGTGCCACCCATCTGCTGCACGCCGCCCTGCGCCGGCACCTTGGCACGCACGTGGCGCAGCGCGGCTCGCTGGTGTCGCCCGACCGCCTGCGCTTCGACATCTCGCACCCGAAGCCGATCACGGCGGACGAGGTCGCGGCGATCGAGGCGGAGGTGAACGAGCGCATCCGCATGGACAGCGCCGTCGCCACCCGGCTGATGCCGATCAAGCAGGCGATCGACACGGGCGCGATGGCCCTGTTCGGCGAGAAATACGGCGACGAGGTTCGGGTCGTCACCATGGGCGGGCCGGAGGCGCCGGGCGCCAACCGCGAATATTCGATTGAACTGTGCGGCGGCACGCATGTCGGCCGCACCGGCGAGATCGGCGCGATGGTGGTGACGGGCGAGAGCGCCGTGGGCGCGGGCCTGCGGCGGATCGAGGCGCTGACCGGCGAGGCGGCCGAGCGCTTCGTGTCCGAGCGGCTGCGGATCGTCGACCGTGCGGCCCAAGCGCTTCGCACGACGCCCGACCTGATCGTCGAGCGGATCGAGTCTCTGACCGAGGAGCGGCGGCGCCTCGAGCGCGAGCTCTCCGACATGCGCAAGCGACTGGCAGCGGCTGGCCCGGCTTCCGGTCCCGGCGACAGGACCGTCGGCGGCATGCGGTTCGACGCCCGCGTCCTGGACGGAGTGCCGCCACGCGAGTTGAAGGGCATGGCGGACGAGCTGAAGAGCCAGCTGGGCTCCGGCGTCGTGGCCCTGGTCGCCACCAACGACGGCAAGGGCTCGATCGTCGTCGCCGTCACCCCGGATCTCACCGAACGCGTCAGTGCCGTCGATCTGGTGCGGGTCGGCGCCGAGGCGATGGGCGGCAAAGGCGGCGGCGGCCGGCCGGACATGGCGCAGGCCGGCGGGCCCGATGGCGGCCTCGCTGCAGAAGCGGTATCCGCCATCGAGCGGGCGGTCGCGGCGGCCGGGGCGTGAGCGCCGTCGTCATCTGGCACAATCCGCGCTGCAGCAAGTCGCGGGAGACCCTGGCCCTGCTGCGGAGCCGCGGCATCGAGCCCGAGATCGTGCCCTATCTGGAGAGGCCGCCATCCGCAGCGGAGATCGCCCGGGTCCTGGACCTGCTCGAGATGGAGCCGCGGGCGCTGATGCGGCGGAAGGAGGCAGTCTATCGGGCAGGCGGCTTCGACGATCCCGCGCTCTCGCGCGGGGCCCTGATCGCCGCCATGGCGGAAACGCCCGTGCTGATCGAGCGGCCGGTGGTGCTGTCGGGCGGCAAGGCGGCACTCGGCCGCCCGCCCGAGGCCGTGCTGTCGATCCTTCCCTGACCGTTCGGCCCTGACGACCTTCCGGCCCGAGGGGTCGGCTCAGCAATCGTTCCCCTGCTCGCCCCTCAGCGCCTGCCGCACCTTGGCCGCCAGTTCCTGGCGACGATACGGCTTCTGAAGGAGATGGACGCCGCGGTCGAGGCGGCCCTGGTGGACGATCGCGTTCTCGGTGTAGCCCGAGGTGAACAGCACCGGCAGCCCCGGGCGCAGCGCCTTCGCCCGGTCGGCGACCTCGCGGCCGTTCATTCCGCCCGGCATGACGATGTCCGTGAACAGCAGGTCGATGTCGGCGTCCTGGCGGAGCGCCGCGATCGCATCCGGTCCGTTCTCCACGGCCACGACCTGATAGCCGAGGCTGCCGAGCTGTCGGGCGACGTGGCCGCGGACCAGATCGTCGTCCTCGACGAGAAGGATCCGTTCCTTGCCCTTCTCGAGCGCCGGCTCCGCCGGAGCGCCGGCCTGGATTTGGTCGGCGTCGGCACGTGGCAGGTAGAGCTTCACCGTCGTGCCCTGGCCGGGCTCGGAGTAGATCCGGACGTGCCCGCCCGACTGCTTGACGAAGCCGTAGACCATGCTGAGGCCGAGGCCGCTGCCCTTGCCCACGTCCTTCGTCGTGAAGAAGGGCTCGAACGCCCGCTCCAGCGTGACGGCATCCATTCCGGTGCCCGTATCCGACACCGCGACCATCACATACTGACCGGGCTCCAGCTCGCTCTGGCTCGCGGCATAGACGGCGTCGAGGCGCACATTGGCCGTCTCGACGGTCAGGCGACCGCCGTCCGGCATCGCATCGCGGGCGTTGATGCAGAGGTTGAGGATCGCGTTCTCCAACTGCCCGGCGTCGATCATCGCCTTCCACAGCCCGCCGGCCTGGACGACCTCGATCTCGATCTGCTCGCCCAGCGTCCGCCGCAACAGCCGGTCCATGTCGGCGATCTGCCGGTTGACGTCCGTCGGCCTGGGATCCAGGGGCTGACGCCGCGCGAAGGCCAACAGACGGTTGGTGAGTTCCGAGCCGCGTTCCGCCGCCTTCGCCGTCATGTCTGCGAGCATGCGCAGCTCCGGATCCCTGTCGAGACGTTCCACCAGCAGTTCCGCACTGCCCAGGATCACCGTCAGGAGATTGTTGAAGTCGTGGGCGACGCCCCCGGTGAGCTGACCGATCGCCTCCATCTTCTGGGACTGGCGCAGCCGCGCGTTCAGGTCGTCGATGGCCGTCCGCTGGCGTTCCAGGGCCTCGGCCGTGGCGTTGAGCACCCCCATCAGCGCACCCAGTTCGCCCGCCGGATGCGGCGGCTCGACCCGGGCGCTCAGATCGCCTTGCCCGAGCTTGCGGGCCATCGTCCCGATGCGCCCGACGGGTCGCCGGATTCCCTTCTCGGCGAGCGTCCAGACGCCGCCGAACAGCAACAACGAGATCACCGTCAGCGTCGACGTGCCCTGGATGAGGCGCCGATTGGCCTCGGCCACGAGGTCGCTGTGCGGGAGGCCGACCAGGATGTGCAGGCCCGGTGCCGGCACGTCAGAGGGAAGGGCAGCGACCGCCCACACCTCGCGCCGGCCGTCGGCGCCGTCGAGGTCGACGAGATGGGCACCACTCGTCGCGGTCGCTCGGCGGAACAGTTCGGTTTCGGCGATCGACGTGCCCACGGGCTCGGCGCGCATCTGACCCGGCAGCCAGACCAGCACGGTGCCGGCGGCGTCGAACATCAGAATCTGCTTGTGGGGAACGCGGCGCCGGTGCGCCTCCGCGAACTTGGTCAGATCCAGCGAGGCCAGCAGGACGAAGTTCAGTTCGCCCGTCTCCGCCTGCGCCGGATACGCGATCTGCAGCACGGACAGTCCGGTCAGGCGGCCGAACGCCGCTTCCATCGTCACGCCGCCCGGGGCGGCCAGCGCCTTTACGAAGTAGCCGCGGTCGTTGAGGTCGAGCTCGCGGCCGGTCCGCAACGAGTCGCAGAACAGCCGACCATTCGGGTCGATGGTCAGGATCCCGGTATATTGCGGATGCTCTTCCCGCACGGCGGCGAGGAAGGTCGAGCAGGCCGCACGGTCGCGGGTGTGGAGATCGCGGGCACGGGCCAGCCCATAATGCAGCTGCGCGGTCCCCTGGATCTTCTCGCCCAGGTCCTCGCCCACGGCCTGCGCCGTCGCCGTCAGGTCGGCGATCGCCGCGTCGATGCCGCGGCCGCGGTCGTGCACAAAGCGGATCCCGACGAGCACCGCCGGCACCAGCGTCGCCAGCGCCACCAGCGCCAGGAGCCGCGAGCGTATACTCATGTGAGCATTCTTCCACGACCCATGCGACAGTCTGGGGGAAATCGACGTCGTGAGGCACTCTTGTAGCGGCCCGGAAAGTAGCCGCGGTACGGAGAATTTTACAAAAGGTATTTCGCGGGCGCGGCCGCGCCGCAGCCGCGAGCCGGGAAACCCCGCCGGCGGGAGGGCGTTCTCCTGACCGTGACCATCGCCAGGAGAGCGCAGTGCCTCGCAGACCGTCCCTAAAGCCGCTGTTCGTGACGCTGATCGCCGCGTCGGCGCTGGCCGCTTGTGCCTCTTCGCCCGGTTCCGCACCGCCGCAGGGCATCGGCATCGCGCAGGCCACGCCAGCCGGCGGCCAGCCCGTGTCGGCTCCGGCTCCCGTCGACTTCGGTGCCTGCGTGGCGGACCTGAAGCGGCAGGCGGTCGCCAACGGCATTCCCGTCCAGGTGGCCGAGGCGTCGCTGCGGGACGTGCGCGAGCTGCAGCGGGTCGTCGATCTCGACCGGTCGCAGCCCGAGTTCGTCCAGACCTTCGGCCAGTATATCGACAAGCGGGTCTCGCAGAACCGGATCGACCGCGGCCGGCGCATGCTGTCCGCCTACGCGCCGCTCTTCCGCTCGATCGAACAGCAGACCGGCGTTCCCGGCCGCTACATCGTCTCCTTCTGGGGCCTGGAGAGCAATTTCGGCGACAACACGGGCGGCTTCCGCATCATGGACGCCCTGGCGACGCTGGCCTGCGAGGGGCGGCGCGGCCAGTTCTTTACGGCCGAGCTGTTCGACGCCATGCGCATCGTCGCGTCCGGCGACATCGCCCTGGAGCGGATGGAGGGATCCTGGGCGGGCGCCATGGGGCAGCCGCAGTTCATGCCGTCCACCTTTCAGCGGCACGCGGTCGACGCCGACGGCGACGGGCGGCGCGACATCTGGAGCAGCCTGCCCGACATCTTCGGCTCGGCCGGCAACTTCCTGAACGCCGCCGGCTGGCGCGCCGGCGAGGAGTGGGGCCAGGAAGTGATCCTGCCGCCGGGCTTCGACTACACGCTGGCCGACCTGTCGGTGAAGCGGGCGGTGGCCGACTGGCAGGCGCTCGGCGTACGGCCGGCCGACGGGCGGCCGCTGGCAAACGGCGGCACCGAGGCGGCGCTGCTGCTGCCGGCCGGCTGGCGCGGCCCGGCCTTCATCACCTACCCGAACTTCGGCGTCATCCTGAACTGGAACCGCTCGTTCAACTATGCGCTGGCGGTCGGGCTGCTCGCCGACCGGATCGCCGGGCGCGAGCCCCTGATCGTGCAGCCGGCGATGGACGAGGTCGGCCTGTCGCGCAGCCAAGTCATGGACCTGCAGCGCTGGCTCGGCAGCCTGGGCTACGACCCCGGCACGCCGGACGGGATCGTCGGCCCGAACACGCGGAGCGCCGCACGCGCCTTCCAGCAGGCGACCGGTATCCAGGCGGACGGCTATGTCGGACAGGACCTGTACCAGCGGGTCCGCGCGGCGGCGGGAGCGTAGGGCTAGACCGGGTCCAGCTCGGTATCCCAGTAGAGATAGTCGCCCCAGCTCTGGTGCAGGAAGTTCGGCGGGAAGCCCCGGCCGTTCTCCTGCAGCTGCCAGACGGTCGGCAGGTGCGGCTTCACCCGCGGAAACATCTTCGCCACGTGCGGCAGGCGGTTGCCCTTGCGCAGATTGCAGTCCGAACAGGCGGTGAGGATGTTCTCCCACGTCGTCTGCCCGCCCTTCGAGCGCGGCACGACATGGTCGAAGGTCAGTTCCTCGGGATGGAAGCGATGGCCGCAATACTGGCAGTCGAAGCGGTCGCGCAGGAAGACGTTGAAGCGCGTGAAGGCCGGCCGCTTCGCCGGCGGGACGTATTCCTTCAGCGATATCACGCTCGGCAATCGAAACTCGCGGCTGGGCGAGTGGATGTAGCGGTCGTATTCGGCGAGCACGGTGACACGGTCGAGGAATACCGCCTTCACCGAGTCCTGCCAGGACCACAGCGACAGCGGAAAGTAGCTGAGCGGGCGGAAGTCCGCGTTCAGCACCAAAGCCGGACACTCGTTGAGAGAGGCGTGCACTCCAAAGCCTCCTGCCCTCGACCGGTATAACAATATGAGACTATCAAGAACCGCGCCAGCACTAGGTCGTGTGGCCGGCCCGACCGTTCATACCAAGCCTATTATCGCCACCGATTGTTACCGTTCGTCGTCGCCGCGCATCGCAGCTTTGCCGCGACGTCCTGCCGGACCAGATAGAGCGGACCGACCCGAAGTCACGACAGTCACGGCAGACCGCGCGCATGCCCTCACCGCCTCCTTCATCGGCCCCAGCCCCAGCCTCCGCCCCGGCTCCGCCGCCGCTCGGCAGCCTCGGCACCATCGCCACGCTGCTGCCCTATCTCTGGCCGGCGGGCGAGACGGGGCTGCGCGTCCGGGTGGTGCTGACGCTGCTCAGTCTCGCCCTGGCCAAGGTCGCCACCGTCTACGTGCCCGTCTTCTACAAGGGCGCGGTCGACGCACTGTCGGGCGAGGGCGGGCTAGCCGTCGTCCTGCCGCTCGGCATGATCCTGGCCTACGGCGCCGCACGCATCCTGTCGCTCGCCTTCGCCGACCTGCGCGACGCGATCTTCTCCAAAGTCGGCCAGCGCGCCATCCGCAACGTGGCGCTGCGCGTCTTCCGGCACCTGCACGCCTTGTCGCTGCGCTTCCACCTGGAGCGCCAGACCGGCGGCCTGTCGCGCTCGATCGAGCGCGGCACCAACGCCATCGACACGCTGCTGCGCTTCACCCTGTTCAACATCCTGCCGACGATCCTGGAGGTCAGCCTCGTCTTCGCCATCCTCTGGACGCTGCTCGACGTCTGGTTCGCGCTGGCGACCCTGGCGACCGTGGCCGCCTACATCGCCTACACGCTGGCGGTGACCGAGTGGCGCATCCGCGTGCGGCGCCAGATGATTGAGCAGGACAACCGCGCCAACACCCGCGCCATCGACAGCCTGCTGAACTACGAGACCGTCAAGTATTTCGGCAACGAGGTGCACGAGGCGGCGCGCTTCGACGAGGCGATGCAGAAATACGAGCGCGCCGCCGTGCTGAGCCAGTCGTCGCTGTCACTGCTGAACATCGGCCAGGCGGCGATCATCTCGGTCGGCGTGACGATCGTCATGTGGATGGCGGCGGCGGGCATCGTCGCGGGCACCATGACCATCGGCGACTTCGTCCTGGTCAACACCTACCTGCTGCAGCTCTACCAGCCGCTGGGCGTGTTCGGCTGGGTCTATCGCGAGATCAAGCAGGCGCTGGTCGACATGGAGAAGATGTTCGACCTGCTGCGCGCCGACCGCGAGGTGCGGGACGTGCCCGGCGCGCCGGCGCTGCGCGTCGCCGGCGGCGAGGTGCGCTTCGAGGACGTCGACTTCGGCTACGACCCGCGCCGGCCGATCCTGAAGGGCGTCAGCTTCACCGTGCCGGCCGGCCACACCGTGGCGATCGTCGGCCCGTCGGGTGCCGGCAAGTCGACGATCAGCCGGCTGCTGTTCCGCTTCTACGACGCGAGCGGCGGTCGCATCCTGATCGACGGCCAGGACCTGCGGACGGTCACCCAGGACAGCGTGCGCGCCGCCATCGGCATCGTCCCGCAGGACACGGTGCTGTTCAACGACAGCATCTTCTACAACATCGCCTACGGCCGGCCGGACGCGGCCGAGGCCGAGATCCACGAGGCGGCCCGGCTCGCCCGCATCGACGGCTTCATCCGCGGCCTGCCCGACGGCTACGACACCGCCGTCGGCGAGCGCGGGCTGAAGCTGTCGGGCGGCGAGAAGCAGCGCGTCGCCATCGCCCGGACGATCCTGAAGGACCCGCGCATCCTGCTGTTCGACGAGGCGACCTCGGCCCTCGACAGCCGCACCGAGCAGGAGATCCAGGCGAACCTGCGCGAACTGGCCCGCGGCCGCACCACGCTGATCATCGCGCACCGCCTGTCGACCGTGGTCGACGCCGACGAGATCGTCGTGCTCGACGACGGCCGGATCGCCGAGCGCGGGCGCCACGCCGACCTGCTCGCCCGCGGCGGCATGTATGCCGAGATGTGGGCGCGCCAGCAGGAAGCGCGCGAGGCCGAAGAGCCCGTGCCGGTGCCGGGCGAATAGGCGGCGCGTGTCGAGGGTGGGGTTTCGTTCCCTTTCATGGGTAGCCCCGGAGCGCGGGCGTCCCGCCCGCATCGCGGCGACAGCGGGTGGAGGCGAGGGACGAAGAAAAAGGGCGGGCGGGACGCCCGCACTCCGGCGGCGTTCGTACCCTTCCCTTTCATTCCCTTTTCTTCCCTTTCGTTGGCAGCCGCGCGAAACGCCACGCGTGTTCGGGTGGGGTTTTCTTCCGTTTTATGGGGGTGCGCCCGGCGGGGGCGGCACCATGTCCGACAGCAGCCGCCCTGGAGCGGCCCGGGCGGTTCCCGGAAGATGGTGCGTCGCGAGTGCGGCCGGAACCGGGCACCGGAATATTTTCCGCGACAGCCGCGCAAGATCCGGCATGACCGACGCCGGCCGACGGGGTAGCGATAGGCTGGACCAGACGGGAGGACGGCCGTGGCACAGGGATCGACGCAGGCATCGAAGGGCGCGATCCGCATCGGCGTGGGCGGCTGGACCTACGAGCCGTGGCGCGGCGTCTTCTATCCCGACAAGCTGCCGCAGAAGCGCGAGTTGGAATATGCCGCCTCGAAGCTGACCTCGATCGAGATCAACGGCACCTATTACGGCTCGCAGAAGCCGGCGAGCTTCGCCAAGTGGCACGACGAGACGCCGGAGGATTTCGTCTTCGCGCTGAAGGGCCCGCGCTTCGCCACCAACCGCAAGGTCCTGGCCGAGGCGGGCCAGTCGATCGACCGCTTCCTCGCCAGCGGCGTGCTGGAGCTGAAGGACAAGCTGGGGCCGATCAACTGGCAGTTCATGGCGACCAAGCGGTTCGACCCCGCCGACTTCGAGGCCTTCCTGAAGCTACTGCCGAAGACCGTCGAGGGCCGCGCCCTCCGCCACGCCGTCGAGGTGCGCCACGAGAGCTTCAAGGTGCCGGAATTCGTCCACCTGCTGCGCGCCCACGAGGTGGCCGTCGTGACGGCGGGCGACAGCGACTTCCCGCAGATCGCGGACGCCACGGCACCCTTCGTCTATGTCCGCATCATGGGGACCCAGGAAGGTATCGACGGCGGCTACGCGCCCGCGGCGCTCGACGCCTGGGCCGGCCGCGCCAAGACCTGGGCGGCCGGCGGCGTGCCGGACGACCTGAACCGCGTGGCGGACCCGCTGCCGGCGAAACAGGGCCGCGACGTCTTCCTCTACGTCATCAGCGGCTTCAAGCAGAGCAACCCGGCGGCGGCGATGGGGTTGGTGGAGCGGGTGGGGTAGGAGGGCCGTCAGTTCGGTCGGACGAGCGAACAGCTGGTGCTGCCGCCGTAGGCGGGGTCGGGTCTGGCGCGAGGATGCCGCTGTTCGCAGCTCCCTCAGGTATTCCGAGGGCGCGAACCAAGGAGAGGCGCGCCTTCAAAAATAAAAATAATGCGTGTCGGTTGAGTCGATTTCGCCGCTTGCCCCTCACTGCCTGTGCAGCATCCGTGTTAACCTCCGAACCATTGACGGCCCGAAACTTCATTGGGGAGAAGCTATCCTTGTCTGCACAGGGCCCAGGATCGCAGGTTTGGCGGCCTGAACATCTCCGGACCGCGATAGATGCTGCCAGGGTAGCCCTGTGGTCTTGGCAGGTAGACAGCAACCGATTCACGATGGACGAGCGCGCCTTCGACCTGTGGGGCTTGCCCTGGGCTGACGAAGTCTCGTTCGAGGAGCTTTCCGCCCATATCCATCCCGCCGACCGCGACCGGGTGCGCGCGGCGTTCGTATCGACGCGCTCCGTCGCGGGCCCCTACGAGATCGACTTCCGCATCATGCTCGATGACGAAGTCCGCTGGATTTCCACACGCGGCCAGGGCGCCGACGCCGGAATCGTCGACCGTGTGATGTTCGGCATCTTCATGGATGTGAGTGGCCGCAAGCAGGCGGAGGAGGGCCACGAACTGCTCGCGGGGGAGATGAGCCATCGCGTCAAGAACCTGCTGGCGATCGCCACGAGCATCACCAACATCACGTCGCGTTCGGCAACGACGATCGAGGATATGGCCAAGGGCCTGACAGCGCGCCTGACGGCACTGGGCCGCGCTCACGACTTGGTTCGGCCGCTTCCCGGACGTGAGGGGAAGGCGGCGCTGCTGGGCGACCTGTTGTCCGTGCTGCTCGCGCCGTACGACGACCAGGGTGCGTTCGCGGGCCGCATTCGCATCGCCGTGCCCCGGATGGGCGTGGGGGAGGCAACGGCCACGACCCTCGCGATGGTCATCCACGAACTGGCGACCAATTCGGCCAAGCATGGGGCGCTGTCGGCGAACGAGGGGACGCTGGATGTCTCCAGCGACACCGACGACACGGACATATGCCTCATCTGGGCGGAGACCGGCGGGCCCGCTATAGAAGCAGTGCCCGACATGGAAGGGTTCGGCAGCAGAATGATATCGCGCAGCATGTCGCAGCAGTTCAGGGGCTCCCTCTCCTACGACTGGCAGCCGACCGGCCTCGTCGTGACCCTGCGCATGCGTAAGGACCGCCTCGCGGCGTAACCTGCCACCCTGCCCCACAGCCCCGAGCGGAACCTCGCACTCGGGCGACCGACCAGCGGGTCGGCAGGCTGAACGCCCGCTCCGGCGCCTCATACGCCTGCCGGTGGTCCGTCCCGGTGGAGTTCGGCAAAACCGGCCGCCCAACCTTCTTTGCGCGGCGCTGCGCCGGTTCGAGTTCGCGCGGCGGCGTCTTCCTCTACCTCATCAGCGGCTTCGATCAGGGCGCCCGGCGGCGACGGCGGGTCCATCGAACGCGCGGAACGGACGGGCCGAGCGAACCAAATCCGGCGTAAGCCCCCGTTAGACTTGCCTTAACGCGCTACCGCCAGGATGGCCCACTGAGATCCCGCCAATAGAGAACATGATGGATCAGCGTGGCGCAGCCGCAGTCGAGTTCGCGATCATCGGTCCCCTGCTTCTGCTGCTGATGGCCGGGCTCGTCGACTACGGATTCTATGTCGCCCAATCGATGCGCCTCGGGAACGTCGTGCAGGGGGTGCTGCAGTACGGCGCGCACAACAACGCCCCACGGGATGACGTGGAGGCGCGACTTCTCGAAAAGCTCGCGGCCGCGGGTATCGAGGGCGCCGACGTCGGAGTCGACCGCGTCACCGGCTGTCCCGCAGGCATTGCACTCGTCGACGGCCGCTGCCCCGGCTATGGATCCCCCCAAACGCATCTGACGGTGAGCGTTTCGGCACCGTTCGAGGCGCGCTTCCTTCCGCTTCTCGATATCACCGAGCGTCGCATGTCGACGCGGCTGAGATAGAGGCGGCGATGCGACGCTTCACCGCGTCCGAGCGCGGCGCCGGGATGGTGGAATTCGCCATCGTGTTTCCGCTCTTCCTGCTCGTCGTCTTCGGCGTGATCGAGGTCGGGCGGCTCCTCTACCTGCAGACCACCCTGGAGCATGCGACGCGGACCGCCGCGCGGGCCGCGATCGTCCGCAGCGAACGCAGCGGCGCTCCGGCATCGACGAACGACATCCTCGCGATCATCCGGAAAGACAGCGTCGTGAATACGGATCTCTGCACACCCGACATCCGCTACTCCTCGGGCAACCTGCCCGGCAGCATCCTGTCGATCGAGGTCAGCTGTCCGTTCGATTTCATGTTCCCGCTGCCGGGTCGGCCGGCATTCACGATCGCCGCTGCAACGGAGATGGTCGTTGTCAACTAACGACGCGGGCATGATCCATCCGTTCGTCCGCTGCGACCGCGGCAACATCGCCGTTATCACCGGTTTCCTCATGACCGCGCTGGCCGGCTTCGTCGCTCTGGGTGTCGATGTCGGCATCTGGTACTCGCGCCACCAGGTGATGCAGCGCGCCGCCGATTCCGCCGCCATCGCCGGTGCGATGGAGCTGGCGCGCGGCAACGACGTCGCACGGATCGAAGCCGCGGTCCTGCAGGAGGCGGCGGCGAACGGGGTCGACGGCTCGCTCGTCGACTACACCATCGGTCTCAACCAGGTCACCGTCGACATCGCGGAAGACTTCTCCCTCTTCTTCGCGCGGATGGTCACGAAGATATCGCCCACGGCCAGCGTCACCGCGACCGCCGGCATGAACCCGGTCCAGGTCTGCATCATGGCCCTCGCGAAAAGCGGCGTGGGCGTGAAGCTCCAGGGGGCTGCGGAGATCGTCGCACCCGGCTGCAACATCCAGGTGGACTCCGATTCGAGCGACGCCATCGACAGCCAGGGAGGTCACGCGGCGATCACGGCGCATTCGATCTGCGTCGCGGGCGCGACCAAAGGCAGCGGTGCCTTCAGCCCGACTCCCGACGAGTACTGCACGACCGGCGTACCCGATCCGCTGAAGGACCTTCCCGAGCCGCCGGAGGCGAAGGGCGCCTGCTCGCAATCTCCGGTGGTCAGCGGGACGGCGCAGCCTGGCGTCTATTGCGGCGGCTTGAACGTTGTCGGCGACACCGTGATGCAGCCCGGCATCTATGTGGTCCGGCTCGGCAACTTCACCGTCGGCCCTTCGAAGCTGACGGGCGAGGGGGTGACGATCTACCTGCAGGGCAATGCCACCATCCAGATGCACGGCAATGCCGACGTGGAACTGAGCGCTCCGACCTCCGGGCCGCTGGCCGGCGTCGTGATCGTCAGTGACCGCGATCCCGCGACCCTTCTCGGCTTGACCATCGGCCTGCCGCACCTTCTGACCGGCAACTCCTCGAAATCCTATCTCGGCGCCATCTACCTGCCGAAGGGCGACATCACGTTCCAGGGGGCGGCGGGTTCGGGATCGCCGTCGCCGTTCAGCATTTTCATCGCCCACCGGATCGCGCTGGTCGGTGCAGCCGAGATGACCATCGACAACAAATACGACGCGACGCCCGTCCCGCTGCCGGGAACGATGTCGCTCGAACTGGCGGCCCGTCTCATCAAGTAGCGGCCGGTGGCTTGCCGAGCCATCGGCAGGCGGACGACGCGTCCGCTGCCCGGCCGAAGCCGATCCGCAATCCCGCCCCGTCGCTTCCGCACATCGCTCGGGCGATCAGGCACGGGCAGCCGCCCGAGTCGTTCTCCGCAGGTCCTGCGGCGAATCCCGATCGCCGCACGCACGTCAGACGGACGCGAACTGGGCGCTCGGTGTCGAGCGGGAGATTTCCTGCTCCTCTTCGGTCATCTCCGCCGGGACGTCGGCGAACAGGGGCGTGGTGAGGTAGCGCTCGCCCGTGTCGGGCAGCATGCAGAGGATGTTCGATCCGGGCGGCGCGTCCATCGCCACGCGCAATGCTCCGGCGAAGGTGGCACCGGCGGTGATCCCGACGAAGATGCCCTCCTTCCGGGCCAGTTCGCCCGCGTACCGCATGGCGTCGGCGCCCGAAACCGTGACGATCCGGTCGATCGCTCCCATCGCGACGGCATCGGCCGTCAGCTTGGGGATGAAGTCGGGCGTCCAGCCCTGCATCGGATGCGGCTTGAAGGCCGGATGTGCCGTAACGGCGGAGCCGTCCGGATGGCGATCCTGCTCGACGCCGCTGCCGAGGAGTGGAGCGTCTTCGGGCTCGCAGACGACGATCCTGGTGTCCGGCCTCTCCGCCGCGAGCACCCGGGAAACGCCCTTCAGCGTGCCACCGGTACCGTACCCCGTCACCCAGTAGTCGAGCCTTTCGCCCCTGAAGTCGGCGAGGATCTCGCGCGCCGTCGTGCGGGAGTGAATGTCCGCATTGGCCTCGTTCTCGAACTGGCGGGTCATGAACCAGCCATGCGCCCGAGCCAGTTCCGCGGCCTTGGTGACCATCGCAAAGGCACGGCCCGCAGCGGGCGTGAGCACGACCTTGGCGCCGAGGAAGCGCATCAGCTTGCGGCGCTCGACGCTGAACTGTTCCGCCATCGTCACCACGAGCGGATAGCCCTTCTGCGCGCACACCATAGCCAGCCCGATGCCGGTGTTCCCGCTGGTCGCTTCGATGACCGTCTGTCCCGGCCGGAGCTGGCCGGCCTGCTCCGCCGCCTCGACGACGCCGAGCGCCAGGCGATCCTTGATGGAGCCCAGCGGGTTGAAGGCCTCCACCTTGACGAAGAGGTTGACGCCCTCGGGCGCCAGCCTGTTGATCCTAACGACCGGCGTGTTGCCGATCGTTCCCAGGATATTGTCGAACCTGCCCATCCGCGCCTCCAGCGTTCGAGGCGGCCGCCATGGTGCGGCGACCGCATCGGGCGATCGATACGGTCGCGACGTGCGGCCGCCTTGTTCCCTTCGACAACGCGACGACAGGCCGCCGGGGCCGGAGCGTTCGTCGCCCGGCGGGGGCCTGCGGCCCCGGCCCACGTTATCCCCGTCGATGGTCCGGCGAAAGGACGAGCGCAGGGCGATCCGGCCTCTCGTTCGCGTCGGTGCCAGCTCCCGGGCTAGTAGCGGGCCGCCTGCTTGCGCGGGTCGTCCTTCGGATCGACGTAGGTCACGTCGAAGGGACCGACGCCGTTGATCTGCACCACGGTCTCGCCTTCTGCCCACGCATAGTGCGGCATTCCGGCGGGCAGATGAACGAAGCTCGCCGGCGGCAGCGCCTTGGCGGATGCGCGATCCGCGGTCTCGCCGGATGAGATCGCGAAACCGCCCGAGATCACGGTGACGAACTCGTCCTTGGAGTGTCGGTGCGGCGGAACCGCGAAACCACCGGGGAATTTGAGCCGCAACACGAACGGCCCCTCCTTCGCCGGACTGCCCAGCAGCACGGCGGCCTCGGCGCCGGGCGGCAGCGAAGCCGGCGCCGGGCCCCATTCGACGGCGTCGCCCCGCACCACCGTATGATGCGGCTCCCCCGCCTGCAGAAGTGCGGCCGTCCCGACGACGGCTCCGGCGAGCGGCAACGCCGCCCACACCCATCGAGTGAGATGTGTCATAGGATGTCCTTTCCGGTTCACATACTGATCGCGAGCCCTGCGGCCTGCGTCAGCGGCGGGTTACGACGACCTCCAGGTATTCGCTCGGCACGACCATCGTCCCGTCGTCGGCGCGATTGAACCGATCGATGAGTGCGACGAGGTCGCGCTGGAGAGAGGCTTGGCGATAGGGGTCGAGCGCGGCGAACGTCTTGAGGACGGGGCCGTAGTAGGTCTTGAAGACGTCGAGCCAGTGCGCTGGCGACCGATAGCGGAACACGAAGTTCCGCGAGGCCGTCTTGACGGAGGAGGCATGGGGCTGGAACAGTTCGGTCATGCGCGCCTGCGTGCCCCACAAGGCCGGCGAGCGCGCTCCCGCCGGCGGTGCGACATGCGCCCCGATGGTCCTGAACAGCTGGCCGATGAAGCCATCGGGCGTCCAGTTGGCCAGCCCGATCTTCCCGCCCGGCCGGCAGACGCGGATCATCTCCGCCGCCGCCCGGTCCTGGTCGGGGGTGAACATCACGCCGAAGGTCGAGAGGACGACGTCGAAACCGGCGTCGGGAAAGGGAAGAGCCTCGGCGTCGGCTTCCCGGAATGCGATGGACAGCCGCTCCGCGTCGGCCCGCTCGGCCGCGCGCGCGAGCAGCGAGGGCACGTAGTCGGTCGCGACCACGTCGCACCAGCGGCGCGCGGCAGCGAGCGAGGCGTTGCCGTTGCCGGCGGCGATATCGAGAACCTTCTGCCCGGAGCGGATGTCGAGGGCTTCGCAAAGATCCTCGCCGACGATCTGCAGGGTCGTGCCGACCACGGCGTAATCGCCGGAAGACCACGCTCCCTTCTGGCGCAGTTTCACGGCGCCGAGATCGATCGACTGTGCGGTCTGCGGCTGGGCGGCTATTGTGGACGCTTCCATGATCATTCTCCATCGAGCCCGTTGAGTCTGCTAAGCTGCCGGTCTGCTCGCGCGAAGACGGCTGCCGGGCCGGGCGCCATGGGGACGCCGCGGCCTCGATTGCGACCGTAGCGGTCACCCGTGGAGGCGAGCATGGGAGCCGGCGTGGAAATGCCCGTGGATTCCGATCGTCGCGACGCGACGGGGAACGGCGCGACGGGGAACGACGCGGCGGGAAACCCGCCGATGCTTCGGGTACGCCTGCTCGGCACCATGGCCGTCAGCCGCGAGGGCCTGCCGCTGCCGCTTCCGACATCGCGCAAGGTACGCGCGCTGCTCGCATACCTGGCGCTCGCACCGCATCCCGTGACGCGCAGCCACCTCTGCGAGCTGCTGTGGGACGTCCCCAACGATCCCCGCGGCGAACTCCGCTGGTGCCTCAGCAAGATCAGGAGCATCGTCGACGGCCCGGACCGGCAGCACATCCGCGTCGCCGGAGACACGATCCGGCTGGACCTGACCGATTGCGCGGTGGATGCGATCGAAGTCGCCAAGGCGCTGCAGCACGGCATGCAGGCTCTCGATCTCTCGGAGTTGCGGGCGCTCGCCGCGCTCTTCGAAGGCGACTTCCTGGAAGGCCTGGAGATCGACCGGAGCCCGCTCTTCGACGGCTGGCTGGCGGCGCAGCGGCGGCGGTTCCGCGGCTATCGCGCCGCCCTGCTCGAGAGGCTCGTCGCCGACATTCCCGACGAGGAAGCCTTCGACCATCTGGAGACATGGCGCGAGCTGGCGCCGTTCGACCCGCGCGTCCACGAGCGAATCCTGACAGCCCTCGCCCGCTGCGGCCGGATCCGCGAGGGGGAGGAACATCTCGCGGCGGCGGCCCGGCTGTTCGAGGCCGAGGACATCGATTTCACGCCGGTGCGCGAGGCGTGGCGCTCGGCCAGAATCCAGGCCGAAACAGGGTCGCGTCCGGCAGCTCCCGTCTCCGCCGGCGCCCCACCGGAACGTCCGGAGAGCCCGGAACGTCCGGAACGTCCGGACGAACCCGTCGCGGACAGACCTCGCCGCGCATCGGTGGCGGTGATGCCCTTCGCCGACCGCTCCGGCGCCATCGAACCGCGCGGCGGACCGGCGGACGCTCTCGTCCACGACGTGATCACGCGGCTCGCCAAGCTGCGGAGCCTCTTCGTGATCGCGCAGGGGACTGTCTTCGCCTTGCGAGAGCGGGGCATGGGGCCGGAACAGGCAGGCAGGGCGCTGAACGTCGACTACATCGTCGCCGGGTCACTGCAGCGTCAGGGCGAGCGGGTCGTCGCGTCGGTCGAACTCGCCGAGACGCAGACCGCGCGCATTCTCTGGGCGGAGGTGTTCGACTACCGGCTGGACCAGGCGTTCGACGTCCTCGACCGCATCGGGAACAGCATCGTGGCGTCGATCGCCAGCGAGATCGAGGCAGTCGAACGCAACCGAGCCATCCTGAAGCCGCCGAACTCGCTCGACGCATGGGAAGCGCACCATCGCGGCCTGTGGCACATGTATCGCTTCAACAGGGCCGACAACGAACGCGCGCGGCACTTCTTCGAGACGTCCGTACGCCTCGATCCGACCTTTTCGCGCGCCTATGCCGGCCTCTCTTTCACGCACTTCCAGAGCGCCTTCCAGCATTGGGAGGACCGTGAGGCGGAGACCGCCCGCGCCTGCGAGGCGGCCAGACTGAGCCTGATGGCCGATGATCGGGATCCGGCCGCCCATTGGGCGATGGGCCGGGCGCTCTGGCTGAACGGACACCAGGATCAATCGGTCCTGGAGCTGGAAAGCGCGATCGATCTCAGCCCCAACTTCGCGATGGGCCACTACACCCTGGCATTCTTCCATTCGCAGGCCGGCGATGCCGAAGCCGCCATAAGGGCGTCGGACCAGTCGCGCGAACTCAGCCCGTTCGACCCGATGCTGTTTGGCATGCTGGGCGCTCGTGCCATGGCTCTCGTCCGTCTCGGACGATTCGAAGAGGCGGCCGAGTGGGGCGTCCGGGCGGCAGCCCGCCCCAATGCGCACGCGCATATCCTGGCGATCGCCGCCTACAGTCTCGCCCTTGCGGACCGGGTCGAGGAGGCGCGGACCTATGTCGCGACCATCCATCGCGCGCGGCCAGACTACCGGATAGGCGATTTCCTCACCGCGATGCGCTTTCACCCCGATGCAGCCGCCTTGTTCCGGAAGGGAGCGAAGCGCATCGGCATCCGCTGAAGGATCGGCCGCGACCTCATCCGCCCGTCGCTAACGCCCCTCCTGCCGGCGCCTGATTTCGGCGGGCCACGTGCTCTTGATGTAGGACAGCACCGCCTCGATCTCGCGATCGCTCAGGATGCCCTCGAATCCCGGCATGTCGCTCTGGTAGCCCGGCACGATCCCCGACGCACCTTTCTTTGTCATTTCGATCAACTGCTCATCCGGGTGGTGCCAGGTGTGACCGGAAGCATCATGGGGTGGGGCGGGCATGCGGCCATCGGCCTTGCGCGTGCGCCAGTCCGGCTGGCCTTCCAGGTTGACCCCGTGACAGCTCGCACAGTGATCGGCATAGATCGCGCGGCCGAGCGCCACCTGAGAGGCATCGGACGGATCGATGCCGCCGGTCGGCGCAACGAACCAGGCGGCCGCCGTCACGCTCGCGACAACGACCAGCCCGGCCGCTCCAAAATGCCGCCAGTTCAATGACGGCTTCCGGAGAACAGATATTTGAGCAGGGCGGCCATCGCCAGGACGAGAATCACCAGGACGAGCAGTCCCAGCACTCCCATCCCCCACATCATGCCGTCGCCCATCATTCCATCGTGCATCATGGCGATCACTCCACGGAATAGACCTTCTGCCGATCGAGTTCGTAGATGACGAACCGCCCGGTTTTCGCACCGCCCATGCCGGGTGATCCGGCCGGCATGCCGGGCAGCGAGATCCCGCTGATCCGGGGCTTATCGGCGAGAAGCCGGTTCACCACGGCGAGGGGCACATGCCCCTCGATGGCGTAGCCGCCGATCAGGGTCGTATGACAGCCTTCGAGCGCCTCAGGGACGCGATGCTTCGCCTTGATGGCTGCGAGGTCGTCGGTGCTGACGACGTCGACATCGAAGCCGCCGGCTCGCAGATGCGCGGCGTATTCGACACAACAGCCGCATTCGGGACTTCGGTAGAGGGTGGCCGGCACAGCCGCGACGGCCTGTGGCGCAGCGGCAAGAAGGATAAGGATCGGCGCGATTCGGTGCATTTCGTTCTCCTAAGACGGGCCTACGGGCCACACATCCGTCCGGTTGCGCGTCGACCTGGCCGTCGCGGACAGCCGCCGGCCGTCTTAGATCGAGCCAGGAGACGCGCCCCCACCTTCAATTCCTGAACTCGACCTCCCCCACCATGCCCGCCTCGTAGTGCCCCGGCACGTTGCAGGCGAATTCGAGCTGGGTCCTGCTCGGGAATTTCCAGACCAGCTCCTTTTTCTCGCGCGGACCGACGAGCACGCTGTTTGGGTCGTCATGCTTCATCATGCCGTGGCCCATAGCGTGTCCTGAGCCATGGCCCATTTTGCCGTGATCCATCTTTGTCGGATCGGTGACGACCGCGGTGGCCGTCAACATGCCGGCGTCCGTCATCGCCTGCATCTCCTTCCGGTGATCGGCGTGCATGGCGGCGGTGCCGATGTTGAACTCGTGCAGGAGTTCCCCGGTATTGGTCAGTATGAAGCGGATGGCTTCCCCTGCCCGCACCTCGACGGTCGCGGGCCTATAGAAGCTGTCGCCGAGTTCGATTTCGATCGTGCGCGTGGCAGGCGTTACACCTGCCGGCTCGCCGATGTCGTGAACATGCCCGGCGCCGCCCGGGGAAGCCATTGCGGGAGAGAGCATGCCGGCAAGGGCGGCGCCAACGGCCAGGCGCACGGAAAGATCGTGAAGCGTCGTCATGAGATGGAGCCTCTTCCTGAGAGCGAGATGAGCAGGAAAAGACGAGGGCAGCGCCGAGGCGTCGGATGTGCCGACCGAAGGCCGGCCACGTTTCGCTAGCGCCGGGACGCTGCGCGTGCTCGTCCTGGACCGCCGCGACGGGCGACGGTCAGGCGAACGTGCGCGGGGGACGCTCCAGGCGAGAGCCGGCTTCCTGCCATGTCCAGTCGGTTTGACCACCGATACGGCCGGAGGCGAGCGGGGGCAGATATACGCCGGCCGCAACCGCTGCGATGGCGGCATGGCACCAGGACATGGTGCAGCAGGAGCCTGAACGATGGGCTTCCTGATCCTGATGCGGATGACCCGCATGGCCGCCGACGTCCTGAGCATCATGCTCCGTAGACGCGGCATGGCAGGGAACCATGGGCTCGGTCGGAGCCGCGGCCGTACCGGCGATCGCAAACCAGAATGCAATCACCGCCAGAACCAGCAGGCCGATCATGCGCAGCTTGGCTGCCCACGCGGCATCGTGAGCCCGTGTTTTCACCCGAAAACCGTAGGCCCGGGTTCAGGGTCAAGTCAAGGCAAGGCAGGGGCAGAAGCGGGACGCCCCATGGCCGCCCTGATGGTACCGGGGCAGGCACCCGGGGTAATCCTCCCGCCTCCCATTCTTCACCGCACCGTCATCAGCGCGTCTCTGCCCGCGGCGATGTTCGCGCCCATTCCGGAACGGGTGTGGCGGCATGGCGGCGGGAATCGCGATCGAGGGGGTGACCAAGGCGTTCGGGCGCACGGAGGTGCTGCGCCGGGTCGACCTGGACATCCGTCCGGGCGAGTTCATGACGCTGGTCGGGCCGTCGGGCTGCGGCAAGTCGACGCTGCTGCGGATCATCGCCGGGCTGGAGACGGCGTCGAGCGGCGCCATCCGGATCGCGGGCGAGGCGATCGACCATCTGCGGCCGGGACAGCGCGACCTGGCAATGGTATTCCAGTCCTACGCCCTGTACCCGCACCTGACCGTCGCGGAGAACATCGCGGTGCCGCTGCGCATGCGGCGCCTCGCGGGGCATCAGCGCTGGCCGCTCGCCGGACGCTTCATGCCGGGGACGCGCACGATCGAGCGCGAGATCGCGGCCGAGGTGGACGCGGCGGCCGACATGCTGGGCATCGGCCACCTGCTGGCGCGCAAGCCGGGGCAGCTGTCGGGCGGGCAGCGCCAGCGCGTGGCACTGGGGCGCGCCATGGTGCGCCACCCCAAGGCCTTCCTGATGGACGAGCCGCTGTCCAACCTGGACGCCAAGCTGCGCGTCCACATGCGCACTGAGATCGCGCAGCTGCACCGGCGCCTGGGCGCGACCTTCGTCTACGTCACGCACGACCAGGCCGAGGCGATGACCATGTCGGACCGGATCGCCGTGATGATGGACGGCGCCATCCTGCAGGTCGACGCGCCGGACACGGTCTATCGCGACCCGGCCGACCTGCGCGTCGCCGAGTTCATCGGCAGCCCGAAGATCAACGTACTCCCGGCGGTGATGCGCGACTGCGGCAGCATCGTCGTCAGCGACGGCAGCGTGCCGGCGGAGGCGGAAGCACGACCCGGCACCGACGTGATGCTGGCCTTCCGTCCCGAGCACGGGGTGCTGACCGAGCCGGAGCACGGCGCCTTCCGCGGCCGGATCGCGCATGTGGAGAATCTGGGCTCCGACCTGCTGGTGCATCTGCACGTCGGCGATCCGGGTCGGCCGCCGGTCGTCGTGCGCAGCGCGCCCGACGGGCATGGATGGGCCGCCCGGCACACGATCGGCCAGACGGCGGGCATCGCCATCGCCGGGCCGCCGCCGCTGGTGTTCGGCGCGGACGGCAAGCGGGCCGACCTGTCGCGCACGCGACCGAAGGCGCCGGCCCATGCTTGAGCCCGCCCTCGCAGGACCGGCGCCCGCCGCGCGCCCCGCCGCTTCGGCGCGCACCGTGCGCTGGGCGCAGATGCGCCAGTCCGCCACGGCCTATGCCCTGTGCACGCCGGCCGTGGCGTTGATGGTGACGCTGCTGATCGGGCCGATCCTGGCGGTGGTGGCGCTGTCGGTCACCGACTATCAGCTCGGCGCGCAGACGATGGCCTTCATCGGCCTCGACAACTACGCCGATATGTTCGCCGACCGGGTGTTCCGCACCTCGCTGATCAACACGCTGCTCTATGTCGGCACCGTGGTGCCCGGGTCGGTGGCGCTGGGCCTGGGCATCGCCCTGCTGATCGAGGCGGGCGACAGCGGCAAGGCCTTCTACCGCGCCGTCTACTTCCTGCCGGTGATGGCGACGCTGATCGCCATGGCGATCGTGTGGGAGTTCATGCTGCACCCGCAGTTCGGCCTCGCCAACCTGGCGCTCAAGGCCATCGGGCTGACGCCGCAGAACTGGCTGACCGACGGCGACCTGGCGCTGTGGGTGCTGGCGGTGATCGGCATCTGGCAGGCCGTCGGCTTCAACATGGTGCTGTTCCTGGCCGGCATCGTCTCGATTCCGCGCTTCCTCTACGACGCGGCCGAGATGGACGGCGTGCCGAGCGCCTGGGAGCGGTTCCGGCTGGTGACCTGGCCGATGCTGGGCCCGGTCATGCTGTTCGTCGTGGTGATCACCTCGATCCGCTCGTTCCAGGTATTCGACACGGTGCACGTGCTGACCAAGGGCGGGCCGAACAAGGCGACCGAGGTCCTGCTCTACACGATGTACGCCGAGGGCTTCGAGTTCTTCCGCTCGGGCTACGCCGCGGCGATCACCGTCGTCTTCCTGGGCTTCGTGCTGGCGCTGACGCTGGTGAAGATCCGCTTCCTCGACAGACAGGTCCATTACCAGTGAACGCACGGCGCAACCCGGGTTTCGCGGTCCTGCGGCACGTGCTGCTGCTGGCTGGGGCCGCCTTCATGCTGGCGCCCTTCGCCTGGATGATCTCCACCTCGCTGAAGCCGCCGGGCGAGATCTTCCTCGACCATATCCGCTGGTGGCCGAACGACCTGCACGTCGTCGAGAACTACACCGCCGCCTTCACGCGCGCGCCGCTGCTGCGCTTCATGCTGAACGGCGTGATCGTCACGGCGACGATCTTCGCGCTGCAGGTCGCGGTGGCCCTGCCCTGCGCCTATGCCCTGGCGAAGCTGCGCTTCCGGGCGCGGCCGGTGCTGTTCGGTGCGGTGCTGTTCTGCCTGCTGATCCCGCCGCACGCGATCTCCGTGCCGCTGTTCCTGCTGTTCCACCAGATCGGCATCCTGAACAGCTACGCCGCGATGGTAGTGCCGTTCACGATCTCCGTCTTCGGCATCTTCCTGATGCGGCAGTTCTTCCTGACCGTGCCGGACGACCTGATCGACGCGGCGCGCATGGACGGCATCTCGGAGATGGGCATCGTCTGGCGCGTCATGCTGCCGACCGCCATCCCGGCGCTGACCGCCTTCGGCATCTTCTCCGTCGTCGCCCACTGGAACGACTATTTCTGGCCGCTGATCGTCATCAACAGCGAACACCTGCTGACGCCGCCGCTGGGCGTCGCGGCCTTCCGCAACCAGGAGGCGGGGACCGATTTCGGCCCGCTGATGGCCGCGGCCACCGTGATCATCGCCCCCCTCGTGATCGCCTTCCTGATGGTGCAGCGACGCTTCATCGAGGGCATCGCGCTGACGGGCATGAAGTGAGCCACCAACCCAACCGGGGGACTTCCATGTCGAAGCACATCCTGTCGCCGCGTCTTCTCGCGGGTGCCGCCGCCGCCGCCGTGATGGCCGCGGGCAGCGCCTGGGGCGCCACCGAGGTCGTCGTGCAGTATCCCTACGGCGAGCTGTTCAACGAGACGCACAAGCAGATCGCCGCGGAGTTCGCGAAGGTCCAGCCGGACATCAAGCTGACCTTCCGCGCCGCCTACGATTCCTACGAGGAGGGGACGCAGAAGATCCTGCGCGAGGCGGTGACCAACCAGCTGCCCGACGTGACCTTCCAGGGCCTGAACCGGGTGCGCATCCTGGTCGACCGCGGCATCGCGGCACCGATGGACGACTACATCAAGGCCGAGAAGGACTTCGAGAAGGAGGGCTTCCACCAGGCGATGTTCGACATCGGCATGCAGAACGGCAAGGTGTACGCCCTGCCCTTCGCGATCTCACTGCCGATCACCTACTGGAACCTGGACCTGGTGAAGCAGGCCGGCGGCGACCCGGAGAAGCTGCCGACGACGTGGGACGGCGTGATCGACCTGGCGAAGAAGATCGACGCGCTGGGTCCGGACATCAACGGCATCACCTATGTCTGGGACATCACCGGCAACTGGCTGTGGCAGGCGCCGGTGTTCGCCCAGGGCGGCACCATGCTGAACGAGGACGAGACGAAGGTGGCGTTCGACGGGCCGGCGGGGCAGACGGCGATCAAGACGCTAGCACGCTTCGTCACCGAGGCGAACATGCCGAACCTGTCGCAGCCGGACGCGCGCGCGACCTTCGCCGCCGGCAAGACCGGCGTGCACATCACGTCGACGTCCGACCTGAACAAGACCACCGGCATGATCGACGGCAAGTTCACGCTGAAGACGCACGTCTTCCCGGACGTGAAGGAAGGGGTCGGCCGCCTGCCCGCCGGCGGCAACGTCGCGATGATCGTCGCCAAGGACGAGGAGAAGCGGAAGGCCGCGTGGCAGTTCGTGAAGTTCGCCACCGGCCCGCTGGGTGCCGCGATCATGGCGAAGACCACCGGCTACATGCCGCCCAACAAGGTGGCGAACGAGGTCCACCTGAAGGACTTCTACGAGAAGAACCCGAACAACTACACGGCGGTGAGGCAGCTGCCGATCCTGACCAAGTGGTACGCCTTCCCGGGCGAGAACGGCCTGAAGATCACCGACGTGATCAAGGACCACATGAACTCCATCGTCACACGCGACCGTGCGAACGAGCCGGAGAAGGTCCTGGAGGACATGACCCGCGACGTGCAGAAGCTGCTGCCGAAGAAGGCCAGCTGAGGCGCGGCCGACGACGGACCGCCTTCAAATCCTGCAGGGGGCCGGCTCGCCGGCCCCTTCCCCTTTTGCCCCCTCGCCTTTCATGCCGAGGTTTCCATGAAGCTGATCCACTTCACCGACACCCACTTCGTCGGGCCCGGCGAGATGCTCTACGGGCTCGACCCGCGTGCCCGGCTCGACGCCTGCATCGCCGACATCAATGCCAACCATGCCGACGCCGACCTCGCCGTGCTGACCGGCGACCTGACGCATTTCGGCGACGTTGCGTCGTTCGAGCACGTGCGCGAGGCCCTGTCCGCGCTGCGCGTGCCGCTGCGCCTGCTGGTCGGCAATCACGACCGCAACGAGACCTTCCGCCGGACCTTCCCGGACGCGCCGGTCGACCCGCACGACAACATCCAGAGCGTCCTGGACACCGACGCCGGGCGGCTGATGTTCCTGGACACGACGCGCGCCGGCAGCCACGGCGGCTGGTACGACGATGCGCGGCTGGACTGGCTGGAGGCGCAGTTCCGCGACAGCGGCGACGCGCCGGTTTTCCTGTTCATGCACCACCCGCCGCTGCCGCTGGGCATCCCGGCGATGGACAGGATCGGGCTGGCCCAGGCGGATGCCTTCGCCGCGCGGCTGCGGCCCTATCTGACGCGCATCCGCCACCTCTTCTTCGGCCATGTGCACCGGCCGGTATCCGGGTCGTGGCAGGGCGTGCCGTTCAGCACGCTGCGCGCGACCAACCATCAGGTCTGGCTCGATTTCCAGGCCGCCGCCAGCCCGCCCGGCAGCCACGAGCCGCCGGCCTATGCGGTCGTGCTGATCGACGCGGCGAACGTCGTGATCCACACCCACGACTTCCTGGATGCCAGCCCGAAATTCGACACGTCGGACGTGGGCTACGGCTTCTGGGAGGAGCAGGAACGCCGGCTGGCGTCCTGACGGCGGCGACCGCAGCGAGGCTATGGAGGGGCGACAGCCGGTCGCTGCGGTAACCCAATGAGGTCGCGAAGGGTGGCCGCGCGGTCCCGCGGCCCCTAAATGAAAACCTCCCCTTCGTCCCCGCTGCGACGGCGAGTGATCCCATGAAGCTGATCCACCTGACCGACACGCACCTGGCCGCCCCCGGCGAGCAGGTCTACGGCATCGACCCGCGCGCCCGGCTGGATGCCTGCATCGCCGACATCCAACGCCACCATACCGACGCGGACCTGCTGGTGCTGACCGGCAACCTCACGCATTTCGGCGACCGGGCCGCCTATGAGAACCTGCGGGCGGGACTGTCGCACCTGTCGATGCCGATGCGCTTCCTGCTCGGCGACCACGACCGGCCGGACGCCTTCCGCAAGGTGTTCCGCGACGCGAAGGTCGACGGCCGCGGCAACGTGCAGAGCGTGATGGACACCGACCTCGGCCGCTTCATCTTCGCCGACACCAGCAAGACCGGCACCCATGCCGGCTGGTACGACGACGAGCGGCTCGACTGGCTGGACGAGCGCTTCCGCGAGAGCGAGGGGCAGCCGGTCTTCCTGTTCATGCACCATCCGCCGTTCAAGCTCGGCGTGCCGGCGATCGACGCCACCGGCCTGATCCAGGGCTTCGAGTTCGTCGAGCGGATCGGCCCGCACCTGCCGCGGGTGCGCCACCTCTTCTTCGGCCACGCACAGCGGCCGGTGTCCGGCTCATGGCGCGGCGTGCCGTTCAGCACGCCGGGCGGCACCTGCCATCAGATGGCGCTGGACTATGCCGACGCACGGCCGCGGGGCGTGCAGGAGGCGCCCGCCTACGATGTCGCGTTCATCGACGCCCACAGCGTGATCGTGCACCGCCATGCTTTCCTCGCCGACGCCGAACCGTTCAGCCTGAGCGAGGGCGCCTACAGTTTCTGGGAGGAGCAGGAGCGCCGCCGCGCCGCCGGCTGAGCGGCGGCGGCGCCGCCGGGAGTCACGCCGCGCGGATCTCGGCGAGGAAGCTCTCGACCTGACGGCGCATGGCCTCGGCCTGGCCGGCAAGGACACCGGCGGCCCCGAGAACCTCGACGGACGAGTTGCGGCTGGCGTCGGCGGCAGAATGAACCGCGCCGATGCTGGCTGCGACTTCCTCGGCGCTTTCGGCCGCCTGCCGAACGTTGCGCGTGATCTCCTGGGTGGCCGCGCTCTGCTCCTCCACCGCCGCCGCGATCGACGTCCCGATCCCGTCGATGCGCGTGATCGTGCCGGCGATGCCGCCGATGGCACCTGCGGCCTCAGCGCTGATCGACTGGATCGACTTGATCTCGGCCGTCACGCGCTCCGTCGCCCGGGCGGTCTGGTTGGCAAGATTCTTCACCTCGGACGCGACGACGGCGAAGCCCTTGCCCGCCTCGCCGGCCCGCGCCGCCTCGATGGTCGCATTGAGCGCCAAGAGATTCGTCTGCGCCGCGATCGAGTTGATCAGGCCGACCACCTCGCCGACCTGGGCGGCCGCCTGGACGAGGCCGCTGACGGTGGCATTCGTCTTCTCCGCCTCGCTCACCGCACTGCGGGCGATGGATTGGGACAGGCTCATCTGCTGGCCGATCTCCGCGATCGACGCGGACAGTTCCTGGGAAGCGCCAGCCACCGTCTGTACGCTGGCGTTCGCGCGGGCATAGGAGGTGCCGACCGACGAGGCCAGATCGGTCGTTGTCTCGGCGGTGCCGATCATGCTCTTCGCCGTGCCCTCGAGACCGCGCGCCGACTCCAGCACCTTGCCGATCACCGCGCCGACACTCGCGTCGAACCTGTCGGCCAGCGCCTTGACCACCGCGCGCTTCGCCTCGGTCTCGGCAGCGGCATAGGTTTCCAGCAGGACTTCCAGATCGAGCCATGCGACCTTGTTGAGGGCCGCGGCCAACGCCGCGCGGTCCTCCCGACCGGACGAGAGGAAGCCGCCCTTCACCTCGGCCGTCAGCATCCGCGTGACCGCCGCGCCGACGGTGGCATGGCAGATGGCCACCGCGTAGCTGGGAACGCCGCTGTCGTAGAAGGCGGAGGCGAGGCTTCGCGCGGACTCGAGGAAGCCGTCGCCGAGATCACCCGAGGCGACCCGGACCCAGTGCGCCACGCGGACCGCGTGCACGTCCGGCTTCATCAGGGCCGACTGGATTTCGGGCCAGCCGGCGAAGTCGCCGTGCAGGTCGTCGAGTAGATCGGGCACGCGCCGCCGGACCGTGTCGGCGTGCCGACGTAGCACCGCGACGTCGGCATCCTCGATTCCGAAGGCGGCGAACCGCTTCTTCTGCCCGTCCCCAGCCGTAGCGCGCATCCTGCGTCACCCTTCAATCAAACGCGACAGAACTTCCCCCCAATGGGGACGTCATACGCGGCGATGATTGAAGGGATCACTGTCACGGCGAAAAAAATCGCCCTGATGGACGGACAAAATGTCCCGTTCCACGAGAGGCCGCCTGGAGCGCCGCCGGTTATCCCGCCCTCCGCGCCCCGCGGGGACGGCGAAGCCGATCAGCGCCACAGCCCGGGCTGCACGGCGGATCGGGGGGCGGGCTATGCTGCCCTGATCTGATCGATGAAGTCGGCAACGCGCGTTCGCAGCAGCTCTGACTGCCTCGAAAGATCGCCCGCCGACGAAACCAACCGCGTCGAGGCTGTACGGGTGTCGCCCGCGGCGCGGTTGACCTCGTACATGTTGCTCGCGGCTTCCTTCGTGCCACGGGCGGCTTCGCCGACATTGCTGCCGATCTCGCGGGTCACCTCGTCCTGTCGCCCGACCGCCGAGGCGATGATCCCCGAGATGCGGCTGATCTCGTCGATGACCTGGGTGATCCGGCCGATGGCGGCGGCGGAAAGCGAGGTGACGTTCTGCATCTCGGCGATCTTGCGCGAGATCTCCTCGGTCGCCTTCGCCGTCTGGCCGGCGAGCGACTTCACCTCCGTCGCCACCACGGCAAAGCCCTTGCCGGCTTCGCCGGCCCTCGCCGCCTCGATCGTGGCGTTGAGGGCGAGCAGGTTGGTCTGGCTGGCGATGTCGCTGATCAGGCTGACCACTTCGCCGATCTTCTCGGCGGCATCGACCAGTTCGCGCACCTGCACGCCGGCGCTGCGCGCCTCGTCCACCGCACGCTCCGCGGCCTGCGTGGAGGTCGAGACCTGACGGCCGATCTCCTGCACGGTCGCCCCGAGTTCGTCGGCCCGCACCACGACGGCCTGCACGTTCGCCGACGACCGCTCGGAGACCGTGGCCGTGTCGCTGGACCGGGCGGCCGTGCGCTCCGCGGTGGCCGACATCTCCTGGGCGGTCGCGAAGAGTTCGGTCGACGCCGACGACACCAGCCCGACGATCTCGTTGACGGAGGTCTCGAACTCGGCGGCCAGCGCGCTCATCGCAGCCTTCTTCTGCCGTTCGGCCTCGACCGCCGAGTGCGCCTGTTCCTGGCGCAGCCGGGCGGTTTCCAGGGCATTATCCTTGAAGACGTGCACCGCCCGGATGATGTCGCCGACCTCGTCACCCGTGGTCGCCGGCGGGATCTCGACCGACAGCTCGCCCTTCGACAGCCTGATCATCGTACCGGTCAGGCGGCGTAGCGGGCGCACCGCGCGCACGTTCCAGAGCCCGATCACCAAGCCGATCAGCAGGGCCGCGGCGGACAGGCCCAGCATCAGATACTTGAAGTTGGCGACGAGAGAATTGACCTCGGAGCCGATGCCCTGGTTCATGCTCTCCTGAAGATCGATAAAGCGGTTGATCCGGGCCAGCCACTCCTCGAATGCGGGCCGGGCCTCGTTCATCAGGACGGAACGCGCCGTATCGGCATCGCCGGCACGCTGGCTGGCGATGATCCGGGAGATGAGTGGGAGGGTCCGCGCTTCGGTCTCCTTGATGCTCGCGAGGATGCGCACCTCCTCGTCGGAGATGTCGGTCCGCGCGGCGAACATCGCATCCATTGCCGCAGCCGACGTCGCGTAGAATGCCGCCAGGCGGTCGATTTCCGCGACCACCGCGCCGAGCTTGTCGTCACCCGCAACCAGGGTGACATCGCGGGCGCTGATCGCCCGATCATGCACGCTTCCGCGGAAATTGATGGCGTAACGCTGCTTTACGCCGTTGACGTCGTTGATCCGTTCGAGATCGGCACTGATGCGGTCGACTTGGTAGATGCTGATCGCGCTCAGGGCACACATGAGGATCAGAACGACAGAAAAGCCGAGGACCATCCTGGTCGCGATTGTTATTTTTGACAGCATTGTCCCATTCTCATGAGCGTTACGGTTGTGTTAACGAGCGAAGGCCGTTGCGCGGGCGCTGTGCACACCCGATCCGGCGGCGGCAGAAATGGCGGGAGAGGCGGTTCAGTCTTGCGACCAAACCATCGTGGCGCATACGGCTTCGGCCGCGGCCCGGATCACGAGGGGGACGACTTTTTCATCCCCGGATCAACGTGCGGGTCGATCCTCGGACGGCCCGGTGGCGCGGGCCCGGGCCGAAAAGGATGATGGCCGCCCGCCGCGGAGGCAGCCCTGTCGCGGTGACGGCCCCGTGCATAGGCAAGGCGACTTCGCGAGTCATGGCGCGCGTCCCGGATACACCGCCCCGCGACCGCCGGGGGGAGCCGTTGATAGCGCCCCGTCCGTTAAGGCCGATCTAAGCCGGCAGCCGCCGTGCCGGGGGCGATACGGACAAATTGTCCCCGGCCCGCGATCGCCGCGGAAGATCAGTTCACCGTCGGCATCACCATCGGCGCGATCTCGTCGGCGGTGCGGCCGGCCCAGTCGCGCTGGGCGACGCCGGCCATGGAGCGCTTCTGCGCCTCCTCCAGCGCCTCGGACTCGGCGGCGAGGTCGATGGTCAGGCACTTGCCGTCTTTGACAACCATCTCGCCGGCGACGAAGACCTCGCGCACCGCACGGTCGCCGGCGACGTACATCAGGCTGCGCAGCGGCTCGCGCAGCGGGCGCATCGCCGGCTCCTTCGTGTCGCAGAGCAGGATGTCGGCGCAGGCGCCGGGCGTCAGGCGGCCGATATCGTCGCGGCGCAGCGCCCTGGCGCCGCCGATGGTGGCGGCGTTGAACACGTCGAGCGTCTGCAGGTCGTCGACGCTCTCGCCCACCGCGCGGGCGTAGTAGGCGACGGCCCGCATCTCGTCGAGGAAGTTGTGGGGATAGGTGTCGGTGCCGATGCCCATGTTGATACCGCCGCGGACATACTCGCCGAAGGTGCGCAGGGTGATGCCGCGGCGCACGAAGACGGTCGGGCAGTGGGCGACGGTGGCGCCGCGGTCGGCGAGCAGGCCCATGTCCTTGCGCGTCGTCCAGTGCAGCCAGGGATGGTGGTCGAGGAAGATGCCGTGGCCGATGATCGTGTTGTCCGAGAGGATGCCGATCTTGTCCATCCACTGGATCGGCGTCAGGCCGGTGCGGCCGACCATCTCGTGGAACTCCGTCACGCTCTGCGCCGCGTGGATCTGGAGCGGCAGGTTACGCTCCCTGGCGTAATCCTGGCTGTCGCGGAGCAGTTCGGCCGAGCAGGTGTCGATCTGGACCGGCGACATCATGCCGGACAGGCGCCCGGACGGATGCTGGCGCGCCAGTTCGACGACGCGCTGGGCACGCTCGAAGGCCTCGCGGCCGGCCTTCTTGTCCCACTCGTATTCGAGCTTGTGGCCGTTGCGCGTGAACCAGCGCGCATCGCGATAGACGGGTGCGGCGACGGCCCGGATGCCGCTGTCGGCCAGTTCGTCGAGCCAGCCGTCGAACGGCATGGAGATGTCGACGACCGTGGTGACGCCGCTCATCAGCAGTTCGGCCAGGGCGCAGCGGATCGCGGCGGTGTAGCCGGCGGCGTCGTTGTGGAAGATGGTCAGGTATTCGTAGAGCGAGCTGTGCCAGAAACCTGGGCTGCGCGTCTCGTCGGTGATGCCCTTGCGCAGCGGCTCGCTGGTCGGGTGGGTGTGGATGTTGACGAGGCCGGGCAGGACGAATCGGTCGCGGCCGTCGATCTCCTTCGTCGCCGGACCAGCATAACCCTTGCCGACGAAGGTGATCTTGCCCTCGGCGAAGGCGACGTCGCAGCCGCGCTTGTAGACATGGCTCTGCGTCGTCTCGTTCCAGGCGATCAGCCAGTCGGCGTTGCGAATGACGGTGGTGTCGACCATGCGGGGGCTCTCCTGCTCCTGGCTCGGTTCTGTCGTTCGCGCGCTGCGCGTTTGCTCGTCTTTCAGGCGGCCAGGCCGGCGGCGGCGCGGCGCGCCTTCTCGTAGATCGCGAGGCGACGGCGGTAGGCCGCCGTGGCGCTGTCGGACGCAACGTCGGCGATCGGCGCCATCGCCGGGATCTGCTCGGCGAAATGGCACGCGACCATCTGGCCGCCGCCGATGTCGCGGAACGCCGGCTCGTCGCGTCTGCAACGATCCTGCACGAATGGGCAGCGGGTGTGGAAGCGGCAACCGCTGGGCGGGTTCATCGGGCTGGGGACGTCGCCCTCCAGGATCCGCTTCTCCCGGTTGAGCGTCGGGTCCGGGATCGGGATCGCCGACAGCAGCGCCTGGGTATAGGGGTGGCGCGGGGCGGCGTAGAGGGTGCGCTTCTCCGCCAGCTCGACGATCTTGCCGAGATACATGACGGCGATGCGGTCGCTGATGTGCTTCACCACCGCGAGGTCGTGGGCGATGAAGACGTAGGACAGGCCGAAGCTGCGCTGCAGGTCCTTCAGCAGGTTCACGACCTGGGCCTGGATCGAGACGTCGAGGGCGGACACCGGCTCGTCGCAGACGATGACCTTCGGCGACACGGCGAGCGCCCGGGCGATGCCGATACGCTGGCGCTGGCCGCCGGAGAATTCGTGCGGGTAGCGCACCGCGTGCCAGGGCGACAGGCCGACGAGGCCGAGCAGTTCCTCCACCCGCCGCTGACGCTCGGCGCGGTCGCCGAGGCCGTGCACGCGCAGCGGCTCGCCGATCACCTGGCCGACGGACATGCGCGGGTTCAGCGACGCGTAGGGGTCCTGGAAGATGATCTGCAGCTCGCGCCGCAGGCCGCGCACCTCGGTGCGGCCGAGGTCGAAGATGTTGCGGCCACCGTAGCGAACGCTGCCCGCCGTCGGCTCGATCAGGCGGATCAGCAGGCGGCCGGTGGTCGACTTGCCGCAGCCGCTCTCGCCGACCAGCGCCAGCGTCTCCCCCGCGTTCAGCCTGAAGGAGACGTCGTCGACGGCGCGGACGGCGCCGACCTGGCGCGACAGGACGATGCCGCGATTGACCGGGAAGTGCTTGGTCAGCCCCTCGACCTCGAGCACCGGCTGCGGCGGTGAGACTGGGATAACGGCACCGTCGGCGGCGGTCATGCGAGCACCTTCTCCTCCAACGGGGCGCGCCAGCAGGCGGCGCGATGGCCCGGCGCCAGTTCCGCGAGCGGCGGCACCTCGCTGCGGCAGCGGTCGTCGGAGAATGGGCAGCGCGGGTTGAACTTGCAGCCCGACGGCATGTCGTAGGGGTTCGGCACGGTGCCCTCGATCGTCGCCAGCTGCTCCTCTTCCAGGTGCAGCTTCGGGATCGAGCCGAGCAGCCCCAGGGTGTAGGGGTGCTGCGGGTTGGTGAACAGGTCCTCGACCGGTGCCTCTTCGACGATACGGCCGGCATACATGACGACGACCCGATGGACGACCTCGGCCACGACGCCCAGGTCGTGGGTGATCAGGATGGTGGCCGTGCCGGTGCGGTCGCGCAGGTCGCGCATCAGGTCCAGGATCTGCGCCTGGATCGTCACGTCGAGCGCCGTGGTCGGCTCGTCGGCGATCAGCAGCTTGGGATGGCAGGCGAGGGCCAGCGCGATCATCACGCGCTGGCGCATGCCGCCCGACATCTGATGGGGGTACTCGTCGACCCGGCTCTCCGGGTTCGGGATGCGTACGAGGCCGAGCATCTCGATCGCGCGGCGGCGGGCCTCCGCGTTGGAGACGCTCTCGTGGAGCTGGATCGCCTCGATGATCTGGTCGCCGACCGTGTAGACCGGGTTCAGCGAGGTCATCGGCTCCTGGAAGATCATCGAGATCTCGTTGCCACGGATGCGGCGCATCTCGCGGGCGGACTTGCCCGCGAGATCCTCGCCTTCGAACAGGATGCGGCCCTGGGCGATGCTGCCGGCGGGCTGCGGGACGAGGCCCATGATGGCGAGCGACGTCACGCTCTTGCCGCAGCCGGACTCGCCGACGATGCCCAGGGTCTCGCCGCGGCGGACGGAAAAGGAGATTCCGTCCACGGCGGCGAACACGCCCTCGCTCGATCTGAAATGGACGCCGAGGTTCTCGACGCTGAGAAGCGCCTGATCCGTATCGCGTGCCGCCGCGGCGGTCGGATCGCTCACGGCGTTCGCCCCCTGCCGATTGCCTGCGTCGTCCAGCACGCTCAGCCCTTCAGCTCGATGCCGAGGCCCTTGTAGAAGCCGGCACCGTAGTTGCCGTGCGCCTTGATCGGCTTCAGCTTGGGCCCGGAGATCAGGAACAGCGGCTCGTGCACGATGGGGATCCAGACGGCGGCGGCGTGCACCTTCTTCTGGACCTTGGCGAAATTCTCGGCCCGCTCCTTGTCCGTGAGCGCGGCGGACGCCGCGGTCAGCCACTGGTCGGTCTCGGGGTCGTTCCAGTTCATCCGGTTCGGCGCCGGCATGTTGGCCGAGCGGAAGTAGAGGTTCAGGGCGTCGCCGGCCGACACGTACGGATAGCTCATCGTGTACATGTCGAAGTCCTGGGTCTTCAGCTTGCCCCAGACGACCGTCGCATCCCACTGCTGGATCTGCATGTCGATGCCGATCTTGCGCAGGTCGCCCTGGACCGACTGCAGCACGTCGGCCGCCACCGGGCTGGAATTGCCGTAGGCGAGCGGCGCCAACTTCACGCCGTCCTTGGCGCGGAAGCCGTCGGAGCCCTTCTTCCAGCCGGCCTCGTCGAGCAGGGCCTCGGCCTTCTTCGGGTCGTAGCCGAACTTCGACAGATCCTGGCCCTCGGCATAGTCGAGAACACCGGGCGCGATGTAGGCGTTCGCCGGCTCGGCGAGGCCGAACCACACCGCTTCGGCGATGGCCGCCTGGTCGACGGCGAGGTTGATCGCCTCACGCACGCGCAGGTCGGACATCAGATCCCGCGAGATCTTCATGCCGATATAGTAGGTCCAGAAATAGGCTTCGGCCTTGGAAACGTTGAAGCGCGGGTTCGACTGGAACTGCGGCACCGCCCACCAGGGCACGTATTGCAGCGCGTCGCTCTGTCCCGTCTCCAGGGCGGCGACGCGGGTGCTGTCCTCCGGAACGATCTTCCAGACGACCTTGTCCACCATCGGCTTCTTGTTGTCGTAGAAGGACGGCGCCCAGTCGTAATAGGGGTTCTTGGTGAGGGTCAGCTGGTTGCGCGGCTGCCACTCGCTGAAGCAGTAGGGGCCGGTGCCGTCGAGCGCCTTGACGCCTAGGTCTTCGCCGAGCTTCTCGGCCTCCTCCGGGTTGATGACCGTGTGGTTGTGCTGGGTCATCTGGTAGAGAAGTTCGGAATAGGGCTTCTTGATCTTGTACTCGAGCGTGTAGTCGTCGACCACGGTCGTCGAATCGTACTCGCCGGCGCGCCACTTGGTGGTGCCCTTCGGCATGTTCTGCCAGCGGTCGAGCGAGCCCTTCACGTCGGCGGCCGTGAACTTCTTGCCGCTGCAGAACGTCACGTCGTCGCGCAGCTTGAAGGTATAGGTCAGGCCGTCGTCGGAGATGGTCCACGACTTGGCCAGGTTCGGACGGATCGTCTTCATGTCGTAGTCGAGCACGACCAGCGTGTCGCCGGTCATGAACAGCACCTCGGCGGCGGAGCGGGCCGTCGAGATGTGCGGGTCGTATTTGTCGGCGTCGAGCGTGCGCGCGATGGTGACGATTTTCTCCTGCGCCATCGCCGCCGGCGCCAGCCCCACCCCCAGAACGGCGCCCGCGACCGCGGCACCGATGATCCTGCCTGATGTCAACTCCGCCTCCATACTGCTCGGTTCGTGATTATGACGAGCGGGCCGCCGCCTACTGCCGCAGCCGCGGGTCGAGGACGTCGCGCATCGCATCGCCAAGCACGTTGAAGGCGAGGACGACGAGGAAGATCGCGACGCTGGGCACCGTCGAAACATGCGGTGCGAAGAACAGGAAGTTGCGCCCCTCCGCCGCCATGCTGCCCAGTTCCGCGACCGGCGGCTGGACGCCGAGGCCGAGGAAGGAGAGGGAGGCGCCGAGCAGCACGGTCTGGCCGAACTGCAGGGTCAGGTAGACCAGGATGGTCGAGACGCAGTTCGGCGCGAGGTAGCGCCAGATGAGCGCGCCGTCGCCGAGGCCCACCGCCCGCCCCGCCTCCATGTATTCGCTGCGCATCACGACGCTGGCGGCACCGCGCGTGATGCGCGCCACCGTCGGTACCGCCGAGGCGGCGAGCGCCACGATCAGGCTGCCGACGCCCGGGCCGAGCACCGCCGCGATGGCCAGGCCGAGCAGGATCGCCGGGAAGGTCAGCAGCACGTCGACGATCCGCATGATCAGATTGTCGAGCCGGGAATAGTAGGCGGCGAGGATGCCGAGGGTGGCGCCGATGAGGCCGCCGATCGCGACCGCGACGAAGCCGATGAAGAAGGAGGTGCGCATCCCGAACAGGATGCGCGTGATCATGTCGCGCCCCTGGGCGTCGGTACCGAGCCAGAACTGGGCGCTCGGCGGCTTCATGCGCAGGCGCAGATTGTTCGCGTACGGATCGGACGGCGCGATCCAGGGCGCCAGGATCGCCGCCAGGATCACCGCGATCAGAAAGACGCCGGCGACGACCGCCGCCTTGTCGCGGAGCAGGCGGCGCAGCGGGCTGTGGCGGCGGGCCGGAGTGCCTTTCGCGGGCTTCGCCGCGGGCGCGGGCCCGGCAGGGGAAGGAGCGGCGGCGGCCGCTGCGGCGGGCACGGTGGTCATGCGCGCTTCACCCGCGGATCGAGATAGGCATAGAGGACGTCCACGCCGAGGTTCACGAGGAGGAAGGCGAGCGCCAGGATCATGATGGCACCCTGGGCCAGCGGCATGTCGGTCGAGACGATCGCGCCGACGGCGAGGCGGCCCAGGCCGGGCCAGGCGAACATCGTCTCCGTCACCACTGCGCCGCCGAGCAGGAAGCCGATCTGCAGGCCGATCAGGGTGACGATCGGGATGAGCGCGTTGCGCAGCGCGTGGCGCACGACGACGCGCCCCTCGCCCGCACCCTTCGCCCGCGCGGTGCGCACATAGTCGGCGCCGAGCACCTCCAGCACCGAGGTGCGCGTCATGCGGGCGATCGGCCCGACGAAGACGCCGCCCAGCGTGATCGCCGGCAGGGCGATGGCGCGCAGCCCGTCGATCGTCCAGAGCGGTCCGGCGCGCCCCTGGAAGGGCAGCAGGTTCAGCTTGAACCCGACGATCCAGATCAGCATCAGGCCGAACCAGAAGATCGGCATCGACACGCCGGCGACCGAGAAGGCCATGATCGCCCGGTCGGTCAGGCGGCCGCGCCGCACGGCGGCCAGGGTGCCGAGCAGGATGCCGAGCGGCACCGCCCAGACGAGGCTGGCGACCATCAGTTCGAGCGTCGGGCCGAAGGCGGCCAGAAGCTCGTCCGAGACGGCGGTGTTGCTGATGAAGGAGCGGCCGAAATCGCCCTGCAGCACGCGGACGATGTAGTTGCCGAACTGGTACCAGAGCGGCTCGTTCAGGCCGAGCGCCTCACGGATGCGGTCGATCTCGTCCTGGCTGGCGGTTGGCCCGGCGATGACGGCGGCCGGATCGGACGGCACCACCTGGAGCAGCAGGAAGCCGATCAGCAGGACGCCCAGGAGAACCGGGACCGATACGATCAGCCGTTCGATGATGTGCCGGCCCATGCGTGGCTTCGCCCATGCTCCGTTGCGGGATCGGGAGCAAGGCGACCTGCAAGCGGTGTGCCGGAAACGGGGTCATGACGGTGGCGGCGAGAAGTCCCTCGCGGCCCTTAGGCAGCCTCAGGGCAGGTCACGCGACGACGCTCATCCGACGAGACGCCGGCTGCTACTCCTCGGGAAGCGGAGGCCAGAGCCGCGCGGTATGGATGAGCGCCAGGATCCACACCGTATCGTCCCGGATCTCGTAGACCATCCGGTGGCTCTCGTGCGGGATCAATCCGCGGGTTCCGGCGATGAGCCCGCTGCGGCCGAGCATCGGAAATGCGGCCAGCCGGGCGGCGGCGGCACCGAACAGGCGTCCATTCGCACGGCCGCCCGCAGATCCTCGGCCGCGATCCAATCGAGGATCGTGGCCCGGTCGCACTCGGCGTCGCGCGTCCAGCGGACCTTCAAGCGCCGGATCCGCCCGCCCTTCCCAGCAAGACGGCGCGCCGCGCCGCGAAGTCTCGTTCGACATCCTCGTCGGCACGCGTGCGGCCTTCCGTGATCGAGGACCTCGCTCGCGCGACCTTTGCGGCGAGGAAGGCTTCGTATTCTTCGGCCGCCTTCCGGCTTTCGACCTTCTGATTCTCGACGAAGTCCCGCATCAGTCCGCGGACGACCTGCGCCGCAGGCGTGTTCGACGCCGACGCGGCCGCCAGGAAGGCGTCCCGCAGTTCATCGTCGATCTCAATGGTGAACACAGCCTGCTTTGCCATCGTCGGCCTCCCGAAGACGCTGACCGATCAGATACGGTTTCGACCGACGTCCGCAAGACGGAAGGCGGCGGCGTAGCCTCAGCCTCCGCCCCCTCACCGCTTCGCGCCCTACCCCTTCTTCCGGGCCTGATACTTCTCCGTCTCGCTCTGAACAGCCGCCGCGGCGGCGCCGGCGAAATTCTCGTGGTTGCGCCAGGCGTGGTTCCAGCTGGCCTGCCGGAGTTCGATCGCGCCGCGGAAGTGCGGAACGACGTAGCGCGCCATCAACTCGTAGCTGCGCTTCGTCGCCTCCCAGTCTGCCCAATTGTGCGCCAGTTCAAGGAAACCGCCGAACCCGCCCGAGCCGGCGAGCAGCCGCTCGATATGTTCGATGGCGTCGTCGGGGGTGCCGATGACCGCCGTGCGCGTGTCGCGGAGGTACGGGATCGGGTCGCCGATGTCGCCCGGCACGATCGGGAAGGTCGCCACCTCGCGGAAATATTTCACCCACTCGGGCAGGCCGAACTCGACGTTCGCCTCGGCCTTGGCACGGGTCTCGGCGATGTGCATCAGCGAGACGATGCGCCAGTTGTTGCGGTCGGCGGTCTTGCCGTTCTCCCGCGCCGTCTCCTCGTACATATTCCAGTTGTTGGCGTGCGCGGCGAGCGCCGCATCCGAGGTGCCGCCGATCGACAGCATGCCGATGCCGTGGCGCCCGGCCGCCAGCGCGCCGGACGGCGAGCGCGAGGCGGCGACCGCCATCTCCATGCGTGGCTGGGTGTAGGGACGGATCTGCAGCTGGGCGTCGACCAGCTTGTACCAATCGGTCTCCTCGTTCACGACCTCGCCGTTCAGCAGGCGGACGACCGCGTCGAGGCCCTCGTTCATGCGGCGACGCTGGTCGCTGGGATGAATGCCCATTTTGAAGGCATCCGACGTGAGCGAACCGGGCCCGACGCCGAACATCGCCCGTCCGCGCGCCATATGGTCGAGCTGGACCATACGGTCGGCGACCAGGAAGGGATGGTGATAGGGCAGCGACACGACGCCCGTGCCGAGGCGAATGTGCCGCGTCCGCTCCAGCGCCGCCGCCACGAACATCTCCGGGCAGGCGATGATCTCCATGCCGCCGGAGTGATGCTCGCCGACCCAGGCCTCGTCGTAGCCGATGGCGTCGAGATGCTGGAGCAGTTCCATGTCGCGCTGGAGCGCGGATGTCGGGTTCTCTCCCACCGCATGGAAGGGCGCGAGGAATATGCCGAAACGCAGATGACGCATTGCCATTTTATATGTCCCGCCTGTTCGCTTTCCTCCGGTGCGATCCATTCTGGACCCCGGGCGGCGATGCGGACAAGGTGTCGCCCCCCGGCGGGCCCCGCTCCGCCGGCCGAAGAACAAGAGAGGCTCATGCAGCCCGTCATCGAGATATCCGGCCTGTCGAAGACCTACGACACCGGCTTCCAGGCCCTCAAGCGGGTCGACCTGACGATCCGGCAAGGCGAGATCTTCGCGCTCCTCGGGCCGAACGGTGCGGGCAAGACGACGCTGATCAGCATCGTCTGCGGCCTGGTGCGGGCCAGCACCGGGACCGTGCTGGCCGGCGGGCACGACATCGTGCGCGACTATCGCGCGGCGCGGCGGCTGATCGGGCTGGTGCCGCAGGAGCTGACGACCGAGGCGTTCGAGACGGTCTGGGCGACCGTCAGCTTCAGCCGCGGCCTGTTCGGCAGGCCGCGCGACCCGGCGCTGATCGAGCGGATCCTGCGCGACCTGTCGCTGTGGGACAAGAAGGACCAGAAGATCCGTACGCTGTCGGGCGGCATGAAGCGCCGGGTGCTGATCGCCAAGGCACTGGCGCACGAGCCGCGCATCCTGTTCCTGGACGAGCCGACGGCCGGCGTCGACGTGGAACTGCGCCGCGACATGTGGCGGCTGGTCCAGCGGCTGCGCGAGACCGGCGTCACCATCATCCTGACCACCCACTATATCGAGGAGGCCGAGGAGATGGCCGACCGGGTGGGCGTGATCAGCAAGGGCGAGATCATCCTGGTCGAGGAGAAGGCCGAGCTGATGCGCAAGATGGGGCGCAAACAGCTCAAGCTGCACCTGCAGAGCCCGCTGGGTGCGGTGCCCGAGGCGCTGGCCGGGCACGGGCTCGCCCTCTCCGCGGACGGCTGCGAACTGGTCTACACCTACGACACGCGGGGCGAGCGCACCGGCATCACCAGTCTGCTGCGCGACCTCGCGGCGGCCGGCATCCGCTTCCGCGACCTGCAGACCAGCCAGAGCTCGCTCGAGGACATATTCGTCGGCCTGGTCGGAGAGCGCCCATGAACTTCGGCAGGATGGACCTCGCCATGAACCTCGGGGGCGTGCGCGCCATCTATCTGTTCGAGATGGCCCGGACGTGGCGGACGCTGCTGCAGAGCGTGGTTTCGCCCGTCGTCTCGACGTCGCTCTATTTCGTCGTGTTCGGTGCGGCGATCGGCTCGCGCATCCAGGAGATCGGCGGCGTCAGCTACGGCGCGTTCATCGTGCCCGGCCTCATCATGCTGTCGCTGCTGACCCAGAGCATCTCGAACGCGTCCTTCGGCATCTATTTCCCGAAATTCACCGGGTCGATCTACGAGATCCTGTCCGCCCCCGTCTCCTATATCGAGATCGTCGCCGGCTATGCGGGGGCGGCGGCGACCAAGTCGGTGATCCTCGGCCTGATCATCCTGGCGACGGCGTCGCTGTTCGTGCCGCTGCACATCGAGCACCCGCTCTGGATGCTGCTGTTCCTGGTACTGACGGCCGTCACCTTCAGCCTGTTCGGCTTCATCATCGGAATCTGGGCCGACGGGTTCGAGAAGCTGCAGTTCATCCCGCTGCTGGTGGTGACGCCGCTGATCTTCCTGGGCGGCAGCTTCTATTCGATCGACATGCTGCCGCCCTTCTGGCGGACGGTCACCCTGTTCAACCCCGTCGTCTACCTGATCAGCGGCTTCCGCTGGAGCTTCTATGGCATGGCCGACGTCAACGTCGGCGTCAGCCTGGGGATGACCTTCTTCTTCCTGGCGGCCTGCATCGGCATCCTGTGGTGGATCTTCCGCACCGGCTATCGGCTGCGGCCGTAGCGGCGGCTCAAAGCCAGCGGCGGACCGAGGCCTTGTAGCGCAGATAGTCCTCGCCGAAGACCGCCGCGAGATAGCGCTCCTCGCGGCGGACGACGCCGTAGTGGATGACGAGCAGGGCGGGGATCAGGAAGAGGAGCGTGACGGGCCCGTTCGCGGCCAGCCCCAGGCTCGCCTGCAGCAACGCCATGCCGAGATACATCGGGTTGCGCGTGAAGCGGTAGACGCCGCCGGAGACGATCGCCGTGGTCGGCCGCCAAGGGGCGGGATGCGTCCCGGCGGCGCGAAAGCCGGACAGCGCCCCGGCCAGCAGGATGGCCGCGGGCACGAACAGGAGGATCGCCGCGACGAAGCGCACGCCGGCCGGCAGCCCCGTCGACGTCCCGGCCCACCAGTCCAGCAGGAGGCCCAGGGTGATCGCCGTGCCGAAGATCAGCGGCGGCGGCGCCACCACGCCCGCATGCCCAGGTGCGTTCATACCGCCTGCCCCCCTCGATGCTGCGCAGCTTGGAGTACCGCGCCAGGATAGCACGCGGCGGATGCGGTCCCCGCTCCGAAAATCGCATCTAATGTCTCAGTGACAATATCCATTATTGTATCTACGATCCGGGTTGACCGACACCCCTCCCGAGCGGAGACCCCCATGCCGAACCCGATCGAGGGACTGCGCCGCCTGCGATGCCGCTTTCGGGCATGGCGCACCGCGCGCATTCTGGCCGGGCTGAGCGAGCGGCAGCGCAAGGACATCGGCCATCCCACCGTCCATCATTGGCGGGACCACGACCCGCGGCCGGTGATGCGCTATCCGTTCTGCGGCGAGGCGCCAGCCGACGGCCGGTCGACGCAATACTGCGACGAGGCGCCGCCCCGGCTCAGACGGGCGGGTTGACGGGATCGGAGGAGAGATGACGGACGTTCTGCTCGTCACCGGCGGCGGCCGGGGCATCGGTGCCGCGATCGTGCGCATGGCGGCGGCACGCGGCTACGCCGTGTGTTTCAGCTATGTGCGCGACGACGACGCCGCGGCCGCCCTGATGGACACGTTGCGCGCCACCGGCGCCGCGGTGCAGGCGGTGCGCGGCGACGTCTTCGACGAGACGGACGTGGCCGCACTCTTCGAACGATGCGAGACCGCGCTGGGCCCCGTCACCGCGCTCGTCGCCAACGCCGGCATCACGGGCAGGATCGGGCCGTTCGCGGCACTCGACAGGGCCGTCCTTCGGCGCACCGTGGACGTGAACGTGATCGCGCCGATGCTCTGCGCGCAGGAGGCCCTGCGCCGGTGGGAGGCGCGCGGCCATGCCGGCCGGATTGTGAACGTGTCCTCGGTCGCGGCGACGCTCGGCGCGCCGGGCGAGTATGTCCACTACGCGGCGACGAAGGCGGCGGTCGAGGCCTTCACCGTCGGGCTCGCCAAGGAGGTCGCGGCGTCCGGCGTCCGGGTGAACGCCGTCTCGCCCGGCACGGTCGCGACCGAGATCCATGCCGCCGGCGGCGATCCGGACCGGCCCCGCCGCGTGGCGTCGCGCATCCCGATGGGCCGGGTCGGCGAAGCCGACGAGATCGCCGGCGCCGTGCTGTGGCTGCTCGGGCCGGAAGCGTCCTACGTAACCGGCGCGGTGCTCAGGGTGTCCGGCGGCCTGTAGCGGCCGGAGCATTGCGAAACGCCGCCATCGCGTCCGGCCACCAGCGCGCGGCGATCTTGGGGCGCAGCTCGACGCCGAGGCTGCGATAGAAGGCCTGGGCCGCGGCGTTCGCCGGCTCCACCTCCCAGCAGACGGCCGCACCCCGGGCCAGCGCCAGATCGGCGACGGCGGCGAGCAGGCGGCGGCCGATGCCCTGGCCCCGGCAGGTGCCGGTCACGAACAGGTCGTCGACGCGCACGATCTCGCCGCCGGTCCAGATCGCGAAGTCGATGGTGTAGCTGACGAAGCCGAGCACGACGCCGCCACGCTCGGCGACCAGCGCGTGCAGGCGCGGCGCCGGCCCGGACAGGGCCGCGGTCAGCTGCGCCCGGGTGAACCGGACACGCTCCGGCACGCCGTCGAAGGCGGCGAGCGCACGGATCAGCCGGCCCAGGTCGGCCGCGTCGGACGCCGTCGCCGGGCGGACCGCGACGGTCATGCCGGCACCGCGTCGGGCACGGCCCGCAGCGCCGCCACCTCGCTGCGGATCAGGTCGCAGAGACGCTCCATGCCGGTCTCGATCCGGGCGGGGTCGGCGAGCGAGAAGCTGAGGCGCAGCGTGTTGTCCTGGGGCTCCTCGGCGAAGAAGGCGCGGCCGGGCACGAAGGCGATGTTCGCCTCCTCGATCGCGCGCTTCAGCAGGCGGCGGCCGTCAACGCCGGGCGGCAACGTCACCCAGACGAACAGGCCGCCGTCCGGCCGCGTCCAGTCCATGCCCGGCGGCGCGTGGCGATCGAGTGCCGCGAGCATGGCGTCGCGGCGGATGCGGTACTGGTGCCGCGCCGCGGCGACACGGTCGTCGTAGCAGGCCTCGGCAACGGCGTGCATGGCGACCTGGTTGATCGTCGCGCTGTGCAGGTCGGCGGCCTGCTTCGCCAGGGTCAGGCGCTGCATCGTCTCGCGCGGGCCGCAGATCCAGCCGACCCGCAGGGCCGGCGACAGGGTCTTGGAGAAGGTGCCGCAATAGAGCGTGCGGCCGGCGTCGACCGAGCCCGCGCGGCGGGCGTCGAGCGCCGCGATCGGCGGGAGTTCCTCGCCGCCGTAGCGCAGCGCGGTGTAGGCGCCGTCCTCGACGATCAGACAGCCGAGCTCGGCCGCCATGTCGACGATGCGCGCGCGCTCCGCCAGGGAGAGGGTATCGCCCGACGGGTTCGCGAAGTCGGGGACGAGGTAGATCAGCTTCACGCGGCTTCCCGCCGCCTCGGCACGCGCGCGATGCACAGCGGCCGTCACATTGTCGCCCAGCGTGTCGTAGCGCGGGCCGTTCGGCGCGAAGGCCTGCAGCGCCCCCAGATAGGTGGGTGCGGCCGTCAGCAGCGTATCGCCTTCGTCGATGAACAGCTTGCCGATCAGCTCGATCGCCTGCTGCGAGCCGCTGGTAATCAGGATGTTGTCCGGCGTGCAGTCGACGCCCGAGCGGGCCATATGCGCGGCGATCCAGCGGCGCAGCGGCAGGTAGCCTTCGGACGTCGAATATTGCAGGGCGGCGGCCGCCGCCTCCGGCCGGGCGAGCGCGCCCGCATAGGCGGTGCGGAACGCCTCCACGTCGAACAGGGCCGGATCGGGAATGCCGCCGGCGAAGGAGATCAGCCCCGGCCGCTCCAGGATCTTCAGGAGTTCGCGGATCTCCGACGCGGCCATGCGGGACGCCCGCTGCGCGCAGAGGTCGGACAGGCCGGAGCCGGAGAGGGTCGAGGGCTGCATTTGTATCGCTCGCTTATGATACAAAAAATACAATACCGAGATGGGCTGCCTGTCAACGGCGCGGAGGGCATAGCCGCCCTGCGCCGGGAGCGGTCCCGCTCACACGATCGCCTCGGCGCCGGCGGAGGCGAAGCCGGCGAGGATGCGCAGCGCCCGCTCCAGCGGCGCCCGGCCTTCGGTCGCCAGCAGGCAGATCCGCACGCCGGAGGCGGGACTGCCTTCGACGAGGCCGCCGACGATGACCGAGTCCGGCGGGGTGAGGCGCACCCCCTGCTCCCCCGCCCGCCGCGCGAAGCGTTCCGCCGCCAGCGGCGGCATGGGCAGCCAGAGGTGCGGCGCGCCCTCGGGCATCGGCAGGCTGCGCAGGCCCAGGATGCCGGCGGCGAGATCGAGCCGCGCCTTCGCTTCGCGCCGCAGCAGGTCGAGCGCCGGCCCGTCGGCGCCCATCTCGATCAGGGCGCCGCCGATGGCGAGCGCCAGCGGCGGCGCGCCCCACAGGTCGGCGCGCAGCCGCTCCGCCACCGCCGGCCGTCGGGCGGCCGGCGGGACCAGCATCCCGACCCGGACCAGCGGCGTCAGCACCTTGGACAGGCTGGTGAGGTAGTAGGTGATCTCCGGTGCCGAGCTGCGGTAGGTGGCGTCGGTCTTGGCCGCGTAGAGGCCGTAGATGTCGTCCTCGACGATCATGGCGCCGCGCGCCCGGCAGACCGCGACGATCTCGGCGCGGCGGGCCGCACCCGTCTCGAAGCCCAGCGGGTTCTGGCAGACCGGTGTCGCATAGACCGCGCGGCAGCCCGCCTCGCGCAGTACCCGGTCGAGGGCGTCGGGGATCATGCCCTCGGCGTCGTGGTCGACGGGCAGCATCGTCATGCCGTGCGCCTTGGCCGCGGCGATCGCGCCGGAAAAGGTGGCGCGCTCCGTCGCAACCGTCGCCGACAGGCGCCGCAGGTCGGCGAAGGCGAGCGAGATGGCCTGCTGCGCGCCGACACAGAGGACGAGATCGTTCGGCGCGACGTCGAGCGGCCGGCGGCTCAGCCAGCCCGTCAGCACGGCGCGCTGCTCCGGCGCGCCGGTCACGTCGATATAGCCGCCGTTCGGCATGGCCGCGGCACGGCGCACGGCCAGATCGGCCGCGGCGCGCAGCGTCTCGAGCGGCACCAGGGGCGGCGGCGCGTTGACGCTGAGGTCGATGACGGCGGATGCCGGGGCCGCCAGCGCCGGCCCCTGCACGAAGGTGCCGCGGCCGACCTCGCCGCGCACGATGCCGCGCCGACTGAGCGCATCGACGGCGCGGGTGATGGTGCCGATGGCGACCCCGAACCGCTTCGCCAGTTCGCGGTGCGGCGGCAGCCGCTCGCCTGGCTTCAGCGTTCCCTCGGCCACCGCGCCCGCCAGCGCCTCGGCGACGCGCTCGTGCAGCGGCAGGTTGCCCTGCGGCAGGTGCAGCATGGTCGGGCCGGGCGGCGGCGGGGAAGCGGGGGCGCTTTTCAAGGGGACCGGTTCTTCGTTCCGTCGGCGGGATCGTATCACGAGCGTATCGCGACGGCGCGTCGGATGATCGGCAGGAGCCCTGCGACGGCGGGCCGGATGGGTGTAGAAGGGTCTAAAGAACCGTCAAAGGAGGCAAAGCCATGTGGTCCGACCGTCGCATATGCGATCTCTTCGGCATCGAGCACCCGATCGTGCTGGCACCCATGGCCGGCCCGAGCACACCAGAACTGGCCATCGCGGTCGCCGAGGGCGGCGGGCTCGGCTCGCTCGCCTCCGCCATGTCGACGGCGGACGAGGTGCGGCGTGACATGGCGGTGATCCGCCAGCGCACCGCCAGGCCGATCAACCTGAACTTCTTCGCGCACGTATCGCCGCATCCGGACCCGGCGCGCGAGGCGGCATGGGTGGCGATGCTGCGGCCCTACCGCATCGAACTCGGCCTCGATCCCGACGCGCCGGCGCCACGCTCGGCGCGCACGCCCTTCGACGCCGCCATGTGCGCGGTGGTCGAGGAGGTGCGGCCGGAGGTCGTGAGCTTCCACTTCGGCCTGCCGGAGACCCCGCTGCTGGAACGGGTACGGGCGACGGGGGCGAAGATCATCGCCTCCGCCACGACCGTGCGCGAGGCCGAGTGGCTCGAGGCGCACGGCTGCGACGCGATCATCGCCCAGGGATCCGAGGCCGGCGGCCACCGCGGCATGTTCCTGTCGGCGGACATCGCGACCCAGGTCGGCACGATGGCGCTCGTGCCGCAGGTGGTGGACGCGGTCACGGTGCCGGTGATCGCGGCGGGCGGCATCGCCGACGCGCGCGGCATCGCCGCTGCGTTCGCGCTGGGTGCGGCGGCGGTGCAGATCGGCACCGCCTACCTCTTCTGTCCGGAGGCGAAGGTGCAGCCGCTGCACCGCGCCGCCCTGCGTGCCGCCCGCGAGGACGAGAGCGCCCTGACCAACATCTTCACCGGCCGGCCGGCGCGCGGCATCCTCAACCGCGTCATGCGCGACCTGGGCCCGATGTCGGACAAGGCACCCGCCTTCCCGCTCGCCGGCGGCGCGCTGGCTCCGCTGAAGGCGGCGGCCGAGGCGAAGGGGTCGTCCGACTTCACCTCGCTCTGGACCGGCCAGGCCGCCCGCCTCGCCCGCGAGATGCCGGCGCGCGACCTGACCGAGACGCTGGCGCGGGAAGCGGCGGCACGGATGGGCGGCCGCCATGATCGGTCCTGACGCGGACCGGTTCGGGTACGCCGCTCGATGGCGCGCCGGTTGATCCGGCGCGGGCGCCGGCGCATGCTTCGGTTGCAGCCACACAAGGAGACGTCTTCGCGATCCGCCTGCTCAGAAAAACAAGACAATGACGGAGGAAACCGATGAGACGCATCACACTGGGCCTCGCCCTGTCCGCGGCGCTCCTGGCCAGTCCTTCCCTCCATGCCCAGCAGGCCGCCAGCGGCTGGTCGCCGCCGCCGGAATCGGAACGCTGCCCCTCCAAGTGGGGCGCGGGCGACGAACGGGGTTCCGCCAACCACATGAAACCGGAAAGCGTGCGCAAGGCCGCCGCCCTGATCAAGACCGGCGAGGTGGTCGAACTGGGGCACACGCTGAGCGGCTCCATCCCCTTCTTCGGCACGCGCCGGTTCGACGTGCACACCAAGCGCACCTTCGCCAATACGGCGCCGAACAATCGCGGCTCGAACGAGGAGATCGTGATCACCGAGATCGGACAGGTCGGCACCCAACTCGACGGGTTCGCGCACCAGACCCACGGCAACAGCTTCTACAACTGCTTCAAGGTGGACGAGACGGCGACCCGCACCGGCTTCACCAAGCTCGGGATCGACAAGGTCGGCATGCTGATGGGCCGCGGCGTCCTGATCGACGTCGCCGCGTCGAAGGGCGTCGAGATGCTGCCGGACAATTACGAGATCACCGTTGAGGACCTGGAAGCGGCGCTGGAGAAGCAGGGCACGACGCTACAGCCCGGCGACGCGATCGTGATCAACACCGGGTGGGGCAAGCTTTGGGGCAAGGACAATGCCCGTTACGTAAAGACCTGCCCCGGCATCGGCGTGGCGGCGGCGCTGTGGCTGGCCGAGAAGGATCCGATGCTGCTCGGCGCGGACAACTGGCCCGTCGAGGTCGCGCCCAATCCCGACCCTAAACTGTCGCTGCCGGTGCACCAGATCGCACTCGTGGTGAACGGCATCCACCTGCTGGAGAACATGAAGCTGGAGGAATTGGCGGCGAAGAAGGTGCACGAGTTCGCCTTCATGATGCAGCCGATCAAGGTGCAGGGCGGCACCGGCTCGGCAGTGGCGCCCGTCGCGGTGCACTGAGGCGGCGCGCGGCCGGCACGCTTTCGTGAAGGCGGCGCGTTCGTGAAGGTAGTGCTTTCGTGAAGGCGGCGGGGGCGGCTTCCCGAGGCCGGCCGCGCCGCCTACACTTGCCGTAACGACCAAAGGGGGTGGCCGGCAGATGTGCGCCACACTGGCGAGGGCGGCGGCCGAAGCGTCGCAGGACGCCGTCGACTGGCCCGCGCGCGCCGCGGCGCTGGTGCCGCGCATCGCGGCGGCGGCGGACGAGATCGAACGGACGCGGCGGCTGCCGCGCGACCTGCTCGACGCACTGCACGACGCGTCGATGTTCCGGATGATGCTGCCGCGCTCGCTCGGCGGCGGCGAGGTCGACCTCGCGACGTTCGTCCGGACGATCGAGACGATCGCCGGCGCCGATGCAAGCACGGCCTGGTGCCTGTGCCAGGCGTCCGGCTGCTCGATGGCGGCGGCGTATCTGGCGCCGGAGGCGGCACGGCGGATCTTCGGCCCGCGCGACGCGGTGCTGGCGTGGGGTCCGCCCGCCCCGGGCGCCGAGGCGGTCGCGGTGCCCGGCGGCTTCCGGGTGACCGGGCGCTGGAACTTCGCCAGCGGCAGCCGGCACGCGACGTGGCTGGGGGCGCACGCGCCGATCTTCGAGGCGGACGGCAGCCCCCGCATGGGCGCGAACGGACGGCAGCTGCAGCGTACGATGCTGCTGCCGGCGGGCGACGCCACCATGCACGACATCTGGGACGTGGTCGGACTGCGCGGCACGGCGAGCGACGGCTTCTCGGTCGAAGGCCTGTTCGTGCCGGAGGCGTACGCCGTGCTGCGCGACGCCGTCGACGAACGGCGCGAGGAAGGGCTGGCCTTCTGCTTCACGACGCTCAGCCTGTACGCCTCGGGCTTCGCCGGCGTGGCGCTCGGCATCGCGCAGCCGATGCTGGACGCACTGATCGACCTCGCGCGGGACAAGAGCCCGCGCGGCCGCGGGCTGATGCGCGACGACGTGACGGTGCAGGCCCAGGTCGCGCGTTGCGCGGCGCGGCTCGGAGCGGCGCGCGGCTGGCTGCTCTCCTCGCTGGAGGAGATCCGCGCCGACGTGGCGCGCACCCGCCGGCCGACGCTCGACCAGCGCATGCGCATCCGTCTTGCGGCCACCTTCGCCATCCACGAGGCGCGTGACGTGGCCGACGCGGTGTGGAACATGGCGGGTGCCACCGCGATCTTCAGCGGCAGCGCCTTCGAACGCCGCTTCCGCGACATCCACACGGTGACCCAGCAGATCCAGGGCCGCGCCGCCCATTTCGAGACGGCGGGCCGCCACCTGCTGGGCGGCGAGCCCGACCTGACCTTCGTCTGATACGGCTCGGCCGAGCAGGTCCGCCGCTAGCTGTTCAGATATGCGCCGTTGACGCAGTTGCGCAGGACGCCGTCGCGCAGATAGGCGGCGATCGTGCCGACCGCCTTGCGGCGCATGTCGAGCAGGCCGGGCTCCGTGTAGAAGGCGGCGTGCGGCGTCAGGATGAGGCGGCCCTCCTGCCACGCCTCGCGCGCCGCGTAGGCCTGTACCAGGGGATGCGCCCTGTCGGCCGGCTCGACGGGCAGGACGTCCAGGGCCGCCGCGGCGGGACGGCCGGCCTTCAGCGCCTCGTAGAGCGCATCGACGTCGACCACCGCGCCGCGCGCCGTGTTCACCAGGACGGCGTTGTCGGGCATCCGCGCGAAGCAGTCGGCGTCGATCATGCCGCGCGTCTCGTCGGTGAGCGGCGTGTGGATGCTGACGGCGTTCGAGGTCTCGAACAGTTCGGCCAGCGTCTTCACGCGGTGCCAGCCCGTGGCGAGATCGACGCCGTCGGGCAGGTGCGGATCGAAGAACTGCACCCGCATGTCGAAGGCCTGGGCGCGGCGCGCCGCCGCGGTGCCGATTCGGCCGAGCCCGACGACGCCGAAGGTGGCGCCGCGCAGCCGGTCCACCACCGGCGGCAGCCGGAAGCGCCAGTTGGCGTGCGGGTCGGCGCGCAGGCCGTCGTGATAGCTGACGATGCCGCGGCGCAGGGCGAGCATGAGGGCGATGGCGTGGTCGGCGACCTCGGTCGTGCCGTAGTCGGGAACCGTGCAGACGGCGATGCCGCGGGCGCCCAGACCCGACAGGTCGAGCCCGTCATAGCCGACGCCGCCGCGCACGATGATGCGGCAGCGCTGCAGCTTCGCCATGTTGGCCGTCACCGTGCGCGTGCCACGATAGGTCACCACGGCGTCGGCGCGCGCCCAGGCGGCGTCGGTCACCTGGTCCGGCGCGTCGAAGATCTCGATCTCGGCCCCCTTGCCGGCGGCCTCGCGCTCCAGGAGCGGCTCCCCCTGGAAGTTCCGGTCGGTGATGAGGATGTGCATCGGCGGCTTCTCCGTCCTGGCGGTCGTTTCCGCGGCAATGATGGACCCGGCGGCGAAATTAGGCCACGGCCACGCATCCGTTCGGCTTTACGTGCCGTAAAGGTCGCGTCCTTATGGATACGGATCGCGCCGGCCAGGAGAGGTCGCCATGTGGCTGTACAATTATCTTTCCGGACTCCGATACCCGCGGAGCTACCTGGGCAAGATCCTCCTGGTGAGCTTCCTGGGCGTGCACGTGCCGCTGATCGGGCTGGTCGGCTATATCGTCCTCGCGTCCTCGCTCGCCTGGCCGGAGGTGCTGCCGATCCTGATCGTCACCCTGGTGGCGACGCTGTTCGGCACGGGTGCCACCCTGGCGGCCCTCTACGCCCTGCTGTCGCCGGTGCGGGCGGCGTCCAAGGCGGTGCGCGACTATCTGGCGGCGAAGACCGTCCCGGCGCTGCCGACAGGCGCCCTCGACGAGGCGGGCCGCCTGATGGCCGACGTCCAGGAGGGCATCACCCGCCTCGACATCGCGCTGGACGCCGCGCATGCCGCGCGGCTGCGCGCCGAGGAGGACCGGCGGAGCAAGTTCGAGCTGCTGTCGCGGATGAGCCACGAACTGCGTACGCCGCTGAACCACATCATCGGCTTCTCCGAGGTGATGCAGCACGAGATGCTGGGCCCCCTCGGTGGCGGCGCCTATGTCGGCTATGCCGGCGACATCAACGCCAGCGGCGCCGGGCTCCTGGAATTGATCCAGAGCGTGCTCGACCTCAGCCAGATCGAGTCCGGCGGCTTCGTGCCGGAAACCGAGGCCGTCGACGTCGCCGCGGTCGCCGTGCATGTCGTCGCCCTGAAGCGGATGCTCGCCAACCAGGCGGACGTGCGCATCGACCTCGGCGGGCAGGCGATGCTGCCGACAATCGCCGCCGACCCGCGTGCGATCAAGCAGATCATGCTGCAGATCGTGTCGGCCGCCATCGCCAAGGCGGCGCCGGCAAGCACGGTCAAGGTGGCGCTGCGGCGCGCCGGCCTCGCCGTGAGCGTGATTTGCGAGACCACCGGCGAACCGCTGGTTCGCGACGACGTGCCAACCGCCATCGCGAGCGCCTTCGAGGGCGACGCTACGCGCCTGCCGGCCAGCGCCGGGAGCGAGTCGCTCAGCGCGACGGGGCTGGCGCTGGCGCTGACCCACTCGCTGACGAAGCTGAGCGGCGCCACGCTGACGGTCGCGAACACCGACGCGAATACGGGCACCGGCTGCCGCTTCGCGCTTTCCTTCCCGATCGAAGCCGGGAGCAGCCGGGCCGGTGCGGCCGCCGCCTGACGACCGCTCAGGCCGCGGCGGCGGGAACGGTCGGCGCGTCGCCGGCGACCGTCGTGCGCTGCATCAGCCGGCGGTACTTCACGTTGTCGAAGGGGGTGGCGCGGTGCAGGACGGCGCGGTTGTCCCAGACGATCATGTCACCCTCGCGCCATTCGTGGCGCAGCACGTATTTCGGCTGCGTCGCATGGGCGGTGAGTTCGGCGATGAAGGCGCGCGCCGCGTCGTCCGGCCAGCCGAGGATGGCGAAGGCGTGCGAGCCGACATAGAGGGCCTTGCGGCCGTTCACCGGGTTGGTGCGCACCATCACCTGGCGCGCCGGCGGCACCTCGGCCTTCTGGGCGTCGGTCATGACCGTGACGTCGGGATCCACGAGGCTGCGCGAATAGACGAGGCTGTGCTCGGCGACCAGCCCCTCCAGCCGGCGCTTCGTCTCCTCCGGCAGGTCGGCATAGGCGGCGCGCATCGTCGCAAACTCGGTCGCACCGCCCTCGGCCGGCACGACCCGCGCCGAGAGCAGCGAGCACAGCGCCGGCACATGCTTGAACGAACTGTCGCTGTGCCAGAGCATGTTCGCCTTCTGGTACAGCATGCGCTTGTCGTCGGACGGGATGACCTCGCCGGTCTCCACGTCGATGTTCGACTGGCGCGCGAAGGCGCCGCCGCCGCCGGAATTGGCGCTGACGGTGTTCTCCAGCGGGCCGAAGCGCTCGCTGAAGGCGATCTGGCGGGCATCGTCGAGGCTCTGGTCCCGGAAGAGCAGGACGGAATATTCCTCGAACGCCTCGCGGATCGCGGCGAAGGTGTCGTCGTTCATCGGCTTGCCGGTGTCGACGCCGACGATCTCCGCGCCGTAGAGCGGGTGCAACCTGCGGATCTCGATCATGACCTGACGCCTCGCATGCGGTAGCGACGATCATCGAAGCAGAGGCGACCGTCGTCCGCAACCGGCCGCCGCACATCGAAGACAGCCACACGGAAGACAGCAAGGAACGACCAGCATGACCATCACCGTCACCACCACCCACGCCGTCGAAGGCCGCAAGATCGCGGGCTATCTGGGCATCGTCACCGGCGAGGCGGTGATGGGGACCAACTTCGTGTCCGACTGGTTCGCCGGCATCCGCGACGTGTTCGGCGGGCGTAGCGGCTCGTACCAGAAGCTGCTGAACCGGGCGAAGGACCAAGCCGTGGCCGACCTGCGCGAGCGGGCGGTCGAGCTGGGCGCGGATGCGGTCGTCGGCGTCGACCTGGACTATCAGGTCATCGGCGGCGACGAGAAGACGCTGCTGCTGGTGGTCGCCAACGGCACGGCGGTCAAGCTCGGCTGAGGTGGCTGCGGTCCCGGCGAAGACCCAACGGCCGAGACCTTGAAGGCCGGCCGCCCGAACCCAGATCGTGGTTGCCGAGCCCGCAGGCCCGGCCGCCGCATCCATGTTCCGCAGCATGAGGAGGGCTCCGCCATGACCGCGCTCACGAAGGAAGCGATCGAGAGGGTGCTGGGTCCTGTTGACGACCACATGGCCGCACAGGTGGTCGGTACCGGCGCGACCGAGGAAGAACTGCGCGAGGCGCAGGCCTGGGTCAGCAACGACGAGCCGTTGGTCAACGCCTACCGACCGTTCCCGCAGGGCCGGACGGCGGAGGTGGCCGAGTTCCTGCGGATGGCGCAGGAACCCGACCCCGACCGGTGAGGGCGGCTCCGCCGCCCTGAACGCGGGCCCGCCTTGCGTCAGGCGGCCGCGCTCGGCCGCGCCGCCATCCGCGCGAACCAGGCGTTCACGTTCTTCAGGTCCGGGTTCAGCGGCTGCTTCACCTGCGTGCCGAAATCCAGGAAGCAGAACAGCAGGACGTCGGCGAGCGTCATCCGCTCGCCCGCGATGAAGGTCCGGCCCTGCATCTGGCCGTCGAGCCAGGCGAGCTTGTCCTGGGCGCACGCCTTCAGTCCGTCCGCGGCTTCGGGCAGGCAGCGCATGCGGTTCTCGAACATCTTCAGTCCCTGGGAGAAGCGGAAGCCGTTCGCCAGCGGCTCGACGATGCCGAGGTCGACGCGGCGGGTCCACATGCGCGTCTCGGCCCGCTCTTCCGGCGTACGGCCGATCAGCGGCGGATCCGGCTGCTTCTCCTCAAGGTACTCGCAAATGGCGGTGATCTCGGTCAGGACCGACCCGTCGTCGAGTTCGAGCGCGGGGCACTGGCCGGCGGGATTGACCTTCAGATAGTCTCCCTGCCGGTTCTCGCCGCCACGGATGTCGACCTCCTGCTTCGTCAGGTCGATGCCCTTCTCGGCCGCGAACATGCGGACGACACGCGGGTTGGGGCCGACGGAATTGTAGAGTTTCATGCGCCGCTGATCTCCTTGAAGCGCCGGAAGGCGTCGATGTGGGCGGTGACGCCGGGCAGGCCGGCGTCCATGGTGCGGAAGGTGACGTGGGTGACGCCGAAGGCGCGCCAGTGGGCGAGTTCCTCCGCCCACCGATCCTCGTCGCCCTCGCCGTAATGGATGGTGGCGTCGATGCCGACCCGGGTCGGGTCGCGGCCGGCGTCGCGGATCCACTGGCGGAACCGGCCGATCAGTTCGCCGCCCTCGTTGGTCGGGCGCATGCGCGGATTCAGGAACCAGCCGTCGGACAGCTGCGCCGCGCGCTCCACCGCGCGCTCGTCGAAGGCGCCGAACCAGAGCGGGATCGGCCGCTGCACCGGCAGCGGGTTGAGGCCGGCCTCGTGGATCTTGTCGAAGGTGCCGTCGAAGGTGACCAATTCCTGCGTCCAGAGCAGGCGCAGCAGTTCCGCCTGCTCGCGGATGCGGCGGGCGCGCGTGCGGAAATTCTGGCCCATCGCCTCGTACTCGACGGCGTTCCAGCCGAGGCCGACGCCGAAGCGCAGCCGGCCGCCGGACAGCACGTCGACCTCGGCCGCCTGCTTGGCGACGAGCGCGGTCTGGCGCTGCGGCAGGATCATCACGGCCGGCGCCAATTCCAGCGTCTTCGTGACGGCGGCCAGGAAACCCAGTGTCACGAACGGCTCGTGGAACATGCGCTCGCGGGTATAGTGCTTCGACCACGGCACGTTCGGATCCGGACGCGCCGCGCCCAGGACGTGGTCGATACAGGTCAGATGCGCATAGCCGAGCCCCTCGACAGCCTGCGCGAAGTCGCGGATGACCGCCGGGTCGGTGCCGATCTCGACCTGCGGGAAGGATATCCCGAAGCGCATGTCCACCCGTCCTCCGTCTCTCTTGTGCCGAGAGTGGCGCGAAGTCTAAGGCCGCGGCGCCGGCCGGCACAAGGCGGGCGCGGCCCATGGCTTGCGGCGGCGGCGCTCCTTCTGTGTTCGGCGGCACCCGCCCCTGCGGCTGCTGTGACGATGCGCAGCTATTTTCTGGAGATGACCGACCGGGACCGCGGGGTCTATTTGACCGGGCTTATGGACGCGCTGCGCTCCGACCCGCTGCGCGAGAGCGACTTCATCCGCTGCGTGCAGATGCAGGGATCGCTGCGCATCCACGACTTCCTGACGCAGGTGGCGCGGACCAAGTCGGGAACGCTGTCGCTCGACGTGGCGCCCTGGTTCTTCTACGCGGCGCGCAGCCTGTGCGGCGACGAGTTGGCGCAGCCGCCGACGGATCGTGGTCCGGACTCCGCCCCAGCCGCGGCGAACGCCCCGGAAGTAACGATCGCCCCGGTGCCGGATGCGGTCCTGGCCGCGATGGCCGCCGCGCAGCCGCCCCCCGTGCGCGCCGAGCCACGGCCCACGGCACAGGCGGGGGCATCGGCGGCGCCCCCCGGCCCCGCCTCGCCAGAGAGCGGCCGGCCGCCGGCCTGGATCGTCGCGCTGATCGCGGGCACGGCGACGGCAGCGATCACCCTGGCGGCGGCGCTGGTCCTGTTCCGGCGGCGGGCCCGGCCCTGACCGGACGTCGGGCCGCCCCGCCGTCAGCCGCCCTCCGCCTCGGCCCCCCGGTCGCTGGCGCTGCGGTCGTTGGCATGGGGCCGGCGCGTGATGAACGTGCCGAGCGCTGTCGCGCAGACCTCGCCGTCATCGGTGCGCACGTCGCAGCGCACCACCTGTGTCCGGCTGCCGCTGCGCACCACCTCCGCCGTGGCGGTGAGCGTCTTGCCGGACGCCGGGGCGAGATAATTCACCTTCAGCTCGAGCGTCACGACCAGGCGCTTGCGCGTATCGTAGTTGCCGCCGCCGGCGGCCGTTCCCATGGCCACGTCGATCAGCGAGGCGACCACCCCGCCGTGCGCCACGTCGCGCACGTTGCGCTTGTCCTCGTCCAGGTCGAGCGAGACGACCGCACGGCCGTCATCCATCTCGGCATAGGTCAGGCCGAGCCACTTGCGGAAACCGACGTCGGGCATTGGAACTCCATGAGACTGGGTAAGGCGGGGCGTGAACTGCGCCGAATGTCCGGCGAAAGCGGCCGGCGTTCAACCACGAGCCGGCAGAGGCCGGCGGGACAAAGCGCGCCGGGGGGCGCATGAGGCTCGCGGAAACGCATGCCTCGGGGGCCGGCGCGGGCGAGATCGCCTCGACGCGGGCCGCCTTCTTCGTGTCCGGTCTCGCCATGGCGGCCTGGGCACCGCTCGTCCCCTATGCCAAGGCGCGGCTGGGCGTGGACGACGGCACGCTCGGCCTGCTGCTGCTCTGCCTCGGCGGCGGGTCGCTGATGGCGATGCCGCTCGCCGGGATGCTGACCGCGCACCTGGGATGCCGCCGGGTCATCCTGGCCGCCGCCGCGATCATCGCGAGCGCCCTGCCCGTGCTGACCGTCGGCGACCATGTCGCCGTGGTGGCGGCGGCCCTGCTGGTGTTCGGCGCCGGCCTCGGCACCATCGACGTGGCGATGAACATCCAGGCCGTGCTGGTCGAGCGGGCGAGCGGGCGGGCCATCATGTCGGGCTTCCACGGACTGTTCAGCCTGGGCGGCATCACCGGCGCCGGCGGCACGGCGGCCATCCTCTGGGCCGGCGCGCCGCCGCTGGCGGCCGGCGCGGCGGTGGTGGCGATCATGGCGGCGCTGATGCTGCGCTACGGCAGCGGCCTGCTGCGGCACGGCACCGGCAGCGCCGGACCGGCCTTCGCGGTGCCGCGCGGGCCCGTCCTGGCGATCGGCATCCTCTGCTTCATCTGCTTCCTGACCGAGGGCGCGATGCTGGACTGGAGCGCCGTCTTCCTCACCGACGTCCGCGGCGTCGCCGCGGCGCAGGCGGGAATCGCGTTCGCGCTGTTCTCGGTCGCGATGACGGCGGGACGGTTCCTCGGCGACCGGTTGGTGCAGGCGGCTGGTCCCACGTTTGTGCTCGTCGGCGGCGGGCTCTGCGCCGCCTGCGGACTGACGCTCGCCGTGCTGTCGCCGTGGTCGGCGGCGGCGCTGTCGGGCTTCGTGCTGGTCGGCGCCGGCTGCTCCAACGTGGCGCCGCTGCTGTTCTCGGCGGCGGGCCGCCAGCGCTCGATGCCGGAACATCTGAGCGTCGCATCGGTCACGACGCTGGGCTATGCCGGCGTCCTCGCCGGCCCGGCCGGCATCGGGCTGGTCGCGGACCATGTCGGCCTGGGCAGCGCGCTGCTGGGCGTGGCGGGCCTGCTGACCCTGATGGCCGCGGCCAGCCCTGCCGTCATGCGCGTGACGCGGAGCGCCGAGCGCGCATGAGCGGCGGCGCGGCGCGGCCTGCTCGCCCACGCTTCCAGCGCCCCGCCTCAACCCCGCCGGCCACCGATCGTGGCGAGATAGATGCCGGAGGCGACGACGACGGTCGCGCCGGCGACGTCGAGGAAACCGGGCACGTCGCCCCAGACCAGATAGCCGATCAGCGCGCCCCAGACCAGGGCGAGGTATTTGAGCGGGCTGACCACGGCGGCCGCGGCGAGGCGAAAGGCGCGGATGATCAGGAACCGGCCGAAGCCGACCATGACGCCAGACGCGGCGAACAGCGGCCAATCTTCGGCGGCCGGCCACTGCAGGCCGAAAAGAAGCATCGCGGCGGCACCGCCCGCGATGCTGGCGACGATTGTCCAGAAGGTCATGGTCGTCGCCTCCTCGTCACCGCCTTCGTAGCGGGTGACGAGGTCGCGCAGGGCCAGCAGGATCGTGGCGCCGAGCGGCAGCAGGATCCACCAGTCGGTCTCCTCGGCGAACGGGTTGGTGATCAGGAGCACGCCGGCGAAGCCGATGCCGATGGCGCCCCAGCACCGCCATTGGACGCGCTCGCCCAGGCACGGACCCGATAGGGCGGCGACGAGCAGCGGGCTGGAGAAGGAGATCGCCAGGACGGTCGCCAGCGGCAGCATCCCAAGCGCGGTGATGAGGGCGGCCGTGGCCGCGAGGTTCATCACGGACCGTGCTCCCGTCGGCAGCGGTCGGCGCGGCCGGATCACGCGCGGGCCGCCGGCCCGCCAGACCAGGAACGCCACCGGCAGCAGCGCCCACAATCCCCTGAAGAAGAGGATTTCGCCCGCATGATGGTCGCCCCGGAGGAGCTTCGCGATCGCCGCCTGCCCGGCGAGCAGCAGGATGCCGAGCCCCATGACGAGCATCCCCTTTGCGGTACCCGAGAGGGAGCGCACGGCCGAGGCGGCGGAGGATGAGGCGTCGGAAGGCACGAGGCATTCAAGGCAGCGACGCCGGATGGGTTCCCGCCGCGGCCATCGCGATGCCGTCCGGAACCGGGCCGGCGGCGCGCCTGTTTCGAGATCGAGACCAGGCGACCGGAGGATGCCATGCGCAGCGAACACAGCCCCGAGCCCGTCGAGCCCCAGCCGGAACCGGATGAGGCGCGCGGCAAGCGCTACCGCAAGGTGCGGGCGGAGGACGAGGAACGCGGCCAGCAGACCGACCCGAACAAGACGATGAACCGCGACGACTGAGCCCTCGCCGCCCGGCGAGGGCCGACCGAGCAAGGAGGCACACATGCCGGAGATCACAGCCGGTGCCGGCTGCGTCACGCAGATCACGGTCGCCGAAGCCGAGGAGGGCAAGCAGGACGCGCTGCTGGCCCTCATGAAGGAGCGTGCGGCGTTCATGGCGCGGCAGCCCGGCTTCATCTCGATCAGCCTGCACCGGAGCCTCGACGGCCGGCGGGTGGTCAACTACGTGCAGTGGTCGAACCGCGAGCAGCTCACCGCCGCGCATCACACCGACGCCTTTCGCGAGAAATGGCCGGAAGTCGGCAACGCGGCGGAACAGATCGGCCTCGATCTCTACGAGGTGGCGCACGTCGAGGCGTGAGCGCCGCAGCCCGGCGCACGCGCCGCGCACGCGGCGCCCTTGCCGAAGCTCCCGAAAAGGAAACGTCATGATCGACATCGACAGAATCGTCGCCCTGTCAGAACGGACAGGCTTCCCGCGGGTCAGCATCTTCATGCCGACCCACAGGATGGGTGCGGAGACGCGTCAGGATCCGATACGGCTCGGCAATCTGCTCCGCCGGGCCGCCGACCTGCTCCAGGAGCGGGGGCTGACTCCGGTCGACGTCGACCGCCTGCTGGCGCATGTCCGGGAACATGCGACCCACGAGGCTAACCCCTTCTGGCAGCACCAGGATCGCGGCCTGGCCGCCTACGTCGGACCGGACGCGACCGAGTATGTCTCCGTCCCGCTCGATCTCGCCGAGCAGGTGCATGTCGGGGACCGGTTCCTGGTGCGGCCGCTGCTGCCGGTGCTCGCCCGCGACGGGGTGTTCCACGTGCTGGCCGCATCCCAGGACACGGTGACGCTCTACCGCGCGAGCCGCTACGGCATGACGCCGGTGAAGGACGAGCGGCTGCCGGCCTCGGCCGCCTATTTCACCGAGCGCACCGACCCGACCAATGCCGTCGGCTATCACTCCAACAGCGGCGGCGGAACCAGTATCCAGGTCCACGGCCTGGGCGAAAGCCCGCAGGACGCCATACGCGAGCAGGTCGACAATTTCTCGCGCGCGGTGGCGAAGGCGACCGACGAGATCCTGGCGGACGCGCAGGGGCCGCTTGTGCTCGCGGCCGACGACCGCCTGCTCGGCATGCTGCGCCAGCATCTGCACCACCGGCACGCCGTGCCGGACGGCATTCGCGAGCATCCGACCGCCCTGGGTGCCGAGGCTCTGCACGAGAAGGCCTATGCGCTGGTGCGCGACCGCCTGGACGCGGCGCGCCGGTCGGCGATGGAGCGGTTCGAGGCGCGTCGCGCGAGCGGCGACCGCACCGTCGCGACGCGGATCGAGGAGATCGTGCCCGCCGCCGTCGAGGGCCGCATCGAGGCCCTGGTGGTCGGCGCGACGGCATCGGCGACGGGCGTCTACTCGGAGAGCGAGAACCGGGCGATCGTGTCCCCGGCGGGGACGGCGCACACGACGGACCTAGTGGATTTCGCGGTGGTGCGGACGCTGAGTTCCGGGGGAGCGGTCTATGCACGCCCTGCCGATGCCGCGGACGATTACCCGTCGCTGGCGGCGGTGTACCGCTACTGACGGCCGCTCCACATCCTATCGGGACGCAGGCGCAGAGTGGCCGCCGGCAGAACCAGCGCAAGCCGCGACCGGCGGTCCCGCACCTTCGCAGCGCTCCAGATGCGCGAGCAGGGCCTTCTGCACGAGGGCCGGATCGGTCAGGTGCGGGAGATGGCCCTCGGCATCGATCAGTTCGAGCCGCGCCCTGGGCAGATGCGCCGCCAGATACGCCGCAGCCTCCAGCGGAACGGCGACATCGTCGCGGCTCTGGAGCACCAGGGCCGGCAAGCCGCAAAGAGGCAGCTTCTGACGGCAATCGCCGAAGAGGACCGACTTGAGGGTCAGCAGGGCGATATCGGGCCGCATCCGCCGCAGCTGCCCAGGAAGGTCTGCGCCGCCAGATCGTCCGCCGCGCGGCCCAGGGACCATGGGCGCGAAATCGCTGGTCCACCCACGGAAATCCGCCGCGATGGCGTCGAGCATGGACAGGACGTCGGCGCTGAAAAGCCGCCGCGATATCCGTCCTCGTCGACATACCGCGCCGATGCCCCGATCAGGAAGAGACTCTGGAAGCGCTCGGACGGGGACTGGCAGCGACGAGGTCCAGCATGCCGCTCATCGAATGGCCGACGAAATGACACCGATCGATGCCGAACCACCGCATCAGCATCGCGAGGTCCTCGGCATAGCCGGCCATTTCCCCGTGCCTGCGCAGATCGAAGACGTCCGGGTGTGCCGTCGGCGCACTCGCGAGGTCGTAGAGAAGGACCCGATAGCGTGCGGCCAGCGCCGGGGGAAGCGGCTCCCAGACACTCTGATCGGTTCCGAACCCGCGCGAGAGGACGATCGCCGTGTCGCCCTTCCCGACGACGCGGGCATTGAGCTTGTGAGCGAGCGTCTGCATCGAAGCCCTGGTCCGCTGGTGACACCGGATCCGACCTTGGGTAAGAGGCCGCAGGCAGGTTAGCCTCGGTCCAACGGGCTCGCGACCTTCAGGTTATGAGAAGCGTCGCATTTCTGCGGGGTTGCGCGACAACTGAACTCACGGCAAGTCATTGTTTTTTCGATGATTTCTGCTCTCGATCCTTCAGGGTCAAAACCTGAAGGTTTTGGGCGTTGCCAGATTCCCTGAACCTGAGACCGCGCAAACGCTTAACCGCTCGTTCCACAGGCGCCGCTTCGCCCTTGTGAACATCCCGCGCCATCTCTTCAGCAAGACCATGCCCGATCTGGCGCGGCAGGATCGGGAGCGATCCGCCGCCGGGCGGCGCTGACCTGGGGTTTCGATGTTCGGGCATCGGGCAGGTTCGGGCGGCTAGCCGACCTTTACGGCACCCAGCGCCAATGTCCGCTTGCCGGAACCTGCGGCGCGCCTCTCGCAAGCATGGCGGCTGCTGCCTTGTTGTATCCGGCTGAGAACCGTAGTCTCGTTGCGTCAGGCTGGAGCGAGCTTCAGTCGACGTCGGATCGCCTGATGAGCCTCGTTGATCGGGTTCAGGTAGACGCGTCCACGCCTGCGCGGGCGTCCAGACCTGGGCTTGGGGTCGGCTTCCCGAAACCATGATCCGGGAACCGCGTCCAGCGTGAGGAGTTACCCGAGGGCGCACATGGCTGGAACATCAAGAAATCTGCAAACCGAAGTTCTTCGCGACGCTGTGTTCGACGCGGTTCCACATGGCTATCTGGTCCTCGATCCTGAATTCAACATCATCGACGTCAACCAGCAATATCTGGACCTTACCAGGACCCGTCGGAAGGACCTGGTCGGCGTCGCGATGTTCGAAGCGTTTCCGGACAATCCGGACGATCCGACCGCCGACGGCGTGCGCAACCTTCGCGCTTCGTTGGAGACGGCGCGCTCGACGGGCCGTCCGCACGCCATGGCGGTTCAGAAATACGACATCCCCCTTCGAGGACCGGGAGGCGGTTTCGAGGAGCGTTACTGGAAGCCGCTCAACACGCCGGTCCTGCGCCAGGGCAAGGTCGTGGCGCTGATCCACCATGTCCGGGATGTCACCGAGGAGACTCTGTTTCGCCGCGACCAGGCAATCCGTCTGCGTTCGGCTCAGCGGCTCAACGATCTCGCGTTCTGGGAATATGACCCCAGCACCGAGACCATCTACGTCTCGCGTGCCTTCGCCCTCATGCTGGGCCTGCCGGAACGGGAGGGCACGATTCCGGCGCCCGAGTGCTTCGCCCTCATGCACGCCGAGGACCGGTCCAACGTTCACGCCGCGTTCGAGCAGGAAGTTCACTCCCCGGAACATACGACCGTGGCCTTCACGCACCGCCTAGTGCTGGAGGATGGCACGACGCGGTGGTTGTCGTCACATGGAGAACTCGTGCGCGACCATCGTGAAGCGTTGCCCCGGTTCATCGTCGTCAGCCTCGACATCACTGCCTCGAAGGAGCGCGAGGAGAAACTGGCAGAGACGCTGGAAGACCGGGACCGCCTGCTCGCGCAGAAGGAGGCGCTCCTGGGGGAGGTCAACCACCGTATCAAGAACAGCCTCCAGCTCGTGGCCAGCATCCTCAACACCGACGCGCGCAGGGCCGGTGACGGCGAAGTGCGCGAACGGCTCGAAGGGGCGGCCTCGAGGGTCCGGGCGGTCACATCCGTGCACGAGATGCTCTACCGTTCCAACGAGGTGAAGACCGTCGCCTTCGGGGACTATCTCCGCGAACTGTGCGGGAATCTTGCCGCTGGCGATGCCGGGAGAGATGGTGTGGAAATCCAGTGCGAGCCTGCCGAGGTGAAGTTGCCGGCCGACAAGGCCATCCCACTCGCGCTGATCGTGAACGAGTTGGCGACGAACGCGATCAAGCACGGGCTCGCAGGAGTTCCGCATGGGATCATCAGGGTCGCGACCAGTCTGGAAGCTGGCGACCTGGTGCTCGAAGTGTCCGACAACGGAACTGGGAAGGCCGAAGGCGCCAAGGAAGGCCTGGGCACCGGCATCATCCGCGGTCTGGTTGGGCAACTCGGCGCCTCCTTGAGCACGAGCCCCCCGGTGACCCGGCATCGGGTGGTCATCCGTGTGCCGCTCCAGGCCGGATGAGCCTGCGCGTTCTGATCGTGGAGGACGAGTTCTTCATCGCGCTCGATCTTCAGGACCAGGTGGAGGATCTGGGCCACGTGGTGACTGGCATTGCGCGTGACGTCGGGAGCTGCAAGACGTGCGCGGAAGAGCAGCCGCCCGACCTCGCGTTGATGGATCTTCGTCTCGCAAACGGCTCGTCCGGTATCGATGCGTCCCGGTGGCTCTACGAGGTGCTGGGCGTGCGCTGCATCTTCATCAGCGGAAATCTCGACGACGAGGCACGCGAGGTCCTATCGGCTGTGGAGCCGCTCGCCTTCCTCGGAAAGCCCATCTTGAAGCATCAGCTGGGGCGAGAACTCTCGCGATGCCGGGACCGGCTGGTGCGCGAATAGGCCGATTCACTGTAGCCGCCGCATGAAAACTGACCCGGTCGCCGATTGATTTCTGCCCCAGCCGATAGGCTGGGCCCGACGCGTGTTGCGGAGGGCCCGGATGAT